>NZ_JBLZFX010000154.1:0-8525 GCF_050753345.1 Alkalinema pantanalense CENA528
GGGGGGGGGGGGGGGGGGGGGGGGGGGGGGGGGGGGGGGGGGGGGGGGGGGGGGGGGGGGGGGGGGGGGGGGGGGGGGGGGGGGGGGGGGGGGGGGGGGGGGTGGGTGGGGTGGGGGGGAGGGCGGGGTGAGGGTGGGGGGGGAGGGGGGGAGAGGGGGGGGGTAGGTGGGTGGGTGGAAGGGGGCGTTGGGGAGACTGCCTAGGGGGAGTTGGAGGGCGCAGTTGGGGACGGGATCTCCTTTGGCGATGACTTGGGTGAGGCCGGGAATGGCCTTTAGGAGGCTAACGATCGCGCGATCGCATTCCACAACTACCTGTGCTCCCTGGCTGACTAGGAGGGGTAAGTAGCGGCTGCAAAGCAGGGTTTGGGCTAGTTCTTGTTCGGCCCAGATGAGAATCTTTTTACCTTTGATGGGGGTGCCGTCCCAGCGGGGAATTTTGCGGTGGCGGGGAATTTGCTGTTGCAGGTAGCTGGGGGCTTGCCAACGCCATTCGTATTCTGCAAAGCCTTCTGTCCACTGACCGATCGCTAACAGGGCTTGGCTCAGGTGGAAGTGGGCTTGGGCAAGGTCGGGCTGGAGATCGATCGCGGTGCGGAAACAGGTGATGGCGCTGGGCAGTTCTCCTTGGTCTTGCCAGAGGAGTCCCAGGTTGCTGTAGGCTTCGGCGTTGTCTGGCTGGTAGGCGAGGGTCTGTTGCAGGTGGGCGATCGCTAAATTCGGCTGACCCTCGGCTTGTAGAATCAGGGCCAAATTGTGGTGGGTGGGGGCGTGGCGGGAGTCCAGTTTGAGGGCGAGGAGGTAATGCACCTTGGCAGCGGCAAAGTCACCGATCGATTGGTGCAGGTTGCCGAGGTTAAATTGCAGGTTGGGGTCAAAGGGTTGGAGTTCGGCGGCGCGACGGTAATAGCCCAGGGCGGATTCGGGGTTGCCCTTTTCTTGCAACGCATTGGCGAGGTTGATTTGGGCGGTGACGGCGTTGGGGGTCAGGGCGAGGCTCTGGCGGAAGGTGGCGATCGCGGCTTCCAATTGGCCGAGGGATTGCAGCAGGGTGCCCAGGTTGGTGAGGGCTTGGGGGAATTCCGGTTGGAGGGCGATCGCGGTTTGGTAGGCGTCTAGGGCTGCCTCCGGTTGCTCCAGAAGTACCAGCAGGTTGCCGAGGTTGTAGTGGGCGGTGGCGTCTTCGGGGGCCAGTTCCACAGCGCGTTGTAGAGCTTCTAGGGCGTCGGGGAGTTGACCGATCGCTTGCAAGGCCACCCCTAAGTTGCGAAAGGCTTCGGCGTAGTTGGGTTGTACCTCGGTGGCGGCGAGGTAATGGACGATCGCTTCCCGCAGTTCGCCCCGCTGGTAGTAGACGGAACCCAGCAAATTCAACATCGTGGGGTGATCGGGAGCGATTTGGATGACTTGGCGAGCCATCCACTCAGCTCGATCCCAATTGCCTGTCTCAAAGGCGGTAAAAGCGGCGTTAATGGCGTCAGGAACAGTCAGCATTGCAGGAATTCACCCATCGAGAAGGAAGCTTGCGTTTTAAAATTAAAGGCGACTCAGCGATTTTTGAACGGTTGTTTTTGAGCGGTTTTTGTTACAAGGTGATTGCAGGGGGTGTAATCCGGTTATTCGTGAAATCTTGGGTCGATCGGGGGTAGAGATTCTCGTGCTTGCTTGAATTTGATCCCCCTAAATCCCCCTTTTTAAGGGGGACTTTGAAGTTCTAGTTCCCCTTTTTAAGAAGAACTTTGAATGGAATGTTTCCGGTTCCCCCTTTTTTAAGGGGGGCTAGGGGGGATCGGATCGACTCTGGCGATTCTGGTTCAATCTTGATTTTTTGCGATATTCTGGCACAGTTGCGTCAGTTCAATTGTATTAATTTGTTGAATGAATCCTGGAGAAACCGCCGATCGGGGATGATTTGCTCAGATTCCCCTCGATCGAAGGGAATGAAACCCCACAATTTTCCTTACCATTGATTAATCCCGCCTGATTCTTTTTCCTTTAGCTTGCCCATGTTGCTGTCCCTCAAGATCGAAAATTTTGCATTGATTGATCAGCTTGACCTGACCTTTGGGGCGGGGCTGAATGTGCTGACGGGAGAAACCGGGGCTGGAAAGTCGATTATTTTGGACGCGATCGATGCGGTGCTAGGAGGCAAGACCTCTGGGCGATCGGTGCGCACGGGGGAGGAACGGGCGCTGATCGAGGGGCAGTTCCAATTGCGACCTGAGTTACAAGCTTGGCTGAGCCAGGAGGGAATTGATCCGGCGCAGGGGGCGGTGTTGGTCTGCACGCGAGAAATTTTTGCCAGTGGTAGCGCGCGGAATAAGTCGCGGGTGAATGGCGTGACGGTGAATCGCCAGCAGATGGAACGCCTGCGGGAACTGTTGGTGGAGATTACGGCCCAGGGGCAAACGGTGCAAATTGGGCAGGCGGGGGTGCAGCGGGACTGGCTGGATAGCTTTGGGGGCGAGAAGCTGCTGAGGCAACGGGAGCGGGTGGGCGAGAAGTTTGTGGCCTACCAGCAGGCGGCACGGACGCTGGAGCAACGGCAGCAGATGGAGGCCCAGCGGTTGCAGCAGTTGGATCTGTTTGAGTACCAGTTGAAGGAGTTGAATGTTGCCAACCTCAGCGACCCGAATGAGTTGGAGGAGTTGGAAAATGAGCGCAATCGCCTCAGCCACAGTGTGGAGCTGCAACAGCAGAGCTATCTGATCTATCAAATGCTCTACCAGAATGAAACTGGGGGGGAGGCGCTGGCCTGTGCGGATCTGCTGGGGCAAGCGGAGCAGCGGCTGCTGGATATGGTGGAGTATGACAACCAGTTGCAGCCGATTTTGGATCTGGTGGCCAATGCCTTGGCTCAAGTGGAGCAGGCGGGACGGGAAATTAATCTCTACGGCGAAAACATTGAGGCGGATCCGCGACGGCTTCAGGAAGTACAGGAGCGGATTGTGGAGTTGAAGGCGATCTGCCGCAAGTACGGGCCGACGTTGGCGGATGCGATCGCGCTTCAGGAGAATCTGCAAGCGGAAATGGACATTCTGACGGGGGGTGGGCAGTCGTTGGCGGATTTGGAGGCGATCGCCCAGGCGCGGAAGGCGGAACTGGTGGAGGCTTGTGGCAAGTTAACCAAGCTGCGGCAGGCGGCGGCAGAAACGCTAGAGACGCAGTTGGTGGCGGAGTTGAAGCCGTTGGCGATGGAGAAGGTGAAGTTCCAGGTGGGGATTGCGCCGATCGCGGCGACGCCTGCGGGGGCCGATCGCATTACCTATTTGATCAGCCCGAATCCGGGGGAGCCTTTGCAGCCGTTGACGGAAATTGCGTCTGGTGGGGAAATGAGTCGATTTTTGCTGGCGTTGCAGTCTTGTTTTTCCCAGGTGGATGCGGTGGGGACGTTGGTGTTTGATGAGATTGATGCGGGGGTGTCGGGCCGGGTGGCGGGGGCGATCGCGCAGAAGTTACACCATCTCAGTTTGCACCATCAGGTATTGTGTGTGACGCACCAACCGATCGTGGCGGCAATGGCAGATCAGCATTTCCGGGTGAGTAAGCAGGTGATTGATCCGGAGAATACTGGGAAGCAGGCGAAGGGGAATAATAAAGTAGAAAATTTGCGAACGGTGGTGAGAATTCAGTCGCTGGATGAGGGGGAACGGCGGTTGGAGTTAGCGCAGATTGCCAGTGGAGATGTGGTGCAAGGGGAAAATGGCTCGGCAAAAGCCGCGATCGACTTTGCGGAGTCGCTTTTAATACAGGCGTCGAATATTCGTGATGGGCAGCAGGTGGAGGTGGTTGAAGCGGTAGCGCAAACAGTTGTGAAGCAGTCGGGGAAGCCTAAGAGAAAAGCTAATAAATCGAAGGTGGGTTAAATGGGATTGTGCGAGTGGTGATAGTGAATTAAGGTCAACGAACGTTCCTCGTTAGCGATTTATGCGGCATTTCTACTAGAAGATTTCTTCAGCTAAAAGTTGCCCCTTGACTCGTTCATATTCATCTTCGAGAAGCCATTCTTGAGCAGCTTCGTAGTTGGAGTGGGTGACAACGAGTTTATAGTCAGATGCAGGATTAAAAATACGACAAGTGCCGTCTTGAGCACCCACGAGCATGAGAATTTTAGGTGGGAAAAGCACGGGATCGACCCAAAGTTCCAGAAATTGCCAGTTTTTAGCTTGTTCTACGAGGGCTGGTGCGTGGGATTGCATGATACTCACCTGTTGTTTTCACAATTTTGATCTCGCCGTAGTAAAGAGGAGTTTGGCTCCCATCTGCTCTAATTATGTAGCCGATCGGATCAGGAAAGTAGAGTCCATATCGTTCGTAGTCATCATCTTCATCGTCGATTCCGGTTTGCTCTCCGCCTGCGATAATAGCCTGTATAACCTATTTTAGGGTTTCGAGATCTTTAAAGATATGGGCTATGCCTTCTCTCCGGAGCAGGCGCTGAACTTGCGGGGTGTTTGGCAGATGGCGATCGATCAGGCTTGGTCGGGGATCAGGTGTAAGGTAACGGTCAATTCCGCTCATGGGTGAGGCGATCGCGCACTATTTCAGAATTGTCATTGTAACCGAAGCAAACATCCTCTCACTCTAGATATCTAGCTAATGCTTCTAGGAATTCAGATATATAGCTGCAATAAGGTTGTAAAAGCCTGAGACAAGTTTTACAACGCTCAAAAATCTCTTCTTCACCTTGCCTAATCGAGCTTTGGGCTCGATTATATAACTCACTAGGAATTTGATGTAAACACTCCTCAAAAGTAGTGAGCGAAGAATTTTGAATAACTTGCATTGCTTTCTGAGTAAGTTCTAGAGAAAAACCATCTTCTAGATATGCATCAAGTCCTACTTTTATAAGTTCACAACAAGAAATTTTTCTGTGTGCACTATAGTGTATGTGCCCTAATTTCTGGATTAACGCCAAAGCATTTTCGAAATATTGGCGGGCTACTTCTAATTTCCCATTTTTCATTGCATCGTGGTATGCACCAGAAAGAGCTATGAGAACAGGTCGCAGCAAATTAGATTCATCTTCGGGGAATTTCTCAGCTAGCTTGATAGATGCTTCAAGAAATTTATATCTTTCTTCATCAGAGTAATATTCAGTTTTGTTCCGATAAAGCTGAATTTGAATCATGCCCAGAGTGGTTGCCATCTCTCTGCCTGGAAACTTTTCTGAGTACTGAAAACAGCGATTGTAGATAGCCAGAAAAGCATCAAAATTATCCTGAGATTTAAAGCCGTGTGCTAGTTGAACAGATGCCTTGACATAATTAAGTGCACTAGCAGAATCGTTGCCAGATGGCATAGAGATATATCTATCTAATTCTTCAATTAAGTCAAGAAGATACTCATAGTTTCGTGTGCGCGTAAGAGCAGCAGTTACAGTCATCGTCATGACTATTTGTTCTCGCCATCCAGTATGTATGACAGCATACTGGTCGTTTATTTTTATCTCCGATAAAGTAGAAAGAGATTTATGGATGTCTTCCGCAGCTTGTATACATAATTCTGGATGACGATTGTGATGGTTAAACTGAGTTAATGCAGTAACAAAATTCAAACATAATTGGTGAAATTCAAGAATTGTAGCTCCATAGTTATTAGGATGTATTTCTTGTAATAAAGAGACTATTTCTTGATAGAGAGATAAACTGAATGATAAATCTATATCGCGATCGCTTAGAAAATGAAGCAATTTATGATGAAAGACTTTGACTAAAGTGGGCCCAGCTAATGTTAGCTTCAATTCGTTATCGATTTCTCGAAAGTCTGCAATTACATCATCGCAATAGTTATCAGGGTAAAGATGATCTAGAAAATCAGTAGACGTGGGTTCTGCTGGAACTTTTACTTCATCTACAATTTCTAGTTCACCCAAATATTTCCGAGAGTTTCCAGTATTTGAAAAAAATGTTAGAAGACGGATAAAAATTACTTGCTCAATCAGGGTCAGAAATAATCCATTTGAATGCCGACAGTTTACAACTGACCGATAGACTTCACACTTTTGCTGTTCCTCAATTGCAGGTATATCAATGACATTTGACACAATCAACAACCAAGCAAGAATACTAGGATTGTCCGTGGGCAGCATCCAAACTGAATTACTTAGCTCACCTTCAGGAGGAGAACTAAATATTGAAAATGCTGGATGTGAAGGGTAGTCATCCCGACATTTGCTGAAAAAACCTACGGCAGCTCTGCCCTCATTCACTGTCATTGCCAGCCTAAGCAAGCGTCTATGGTCGTCAGATAGTGGATTTTGTAAACATGAAGCAAGCCGATCAAGTACAAACAGTTCCCCAAAGAGATCAGGCTCTAGAGCCTCAAGACGTCCTAGTGTCGGCGTCTGACCAGTTACAAGAGAATATTGTCTGAAATGCTTAAATGAAGCGAAGTAATCTCGTGTACTCGACAGGTTCCATCTAGAAGTGTTAAGGTCAACACCTCCACACATGGTTGTAACAGTTAGGACTTCCAGAACATCTTCCTCGATTTGTGCTGCGTCCCAACGATTAATCTTATCCCGTTCTATCAACTCTCTAATGAGGTCTATGAGTTCCATACTGTCGATTTGCTCTGATGTCGCTAATAGTTGCATCACGAGCGGTGCTTGTTCGGGATTCGTAGCCAAAGCCTTTTCAACAAGGCTTTCTGGATCAATCTGTATATCATCTTGACAATCTACAAGTGAGTTGGCTAATCGGACTAATGCACTATGCTCCAGTTGATGTATCTGCAATAGATCATTTGAATATAGGGTTTCCTGAACCCATGTACGGATGGTCTTCAAGTTTTTGAGGTTCTTAAACCATTGTCCAGATTCTCTTTCAATTAGTAGGAGCCTGACGATATGTTGTAGATGATTTGTTTGCTCCAATTCGAATAGGGCACACAGCAGACCGTTTATTTCTTGCTCTTGTCCGATAACATAATCAGCAATAATAAGTGTATGTTTATTTGGTGTCCAACCCTTAAAGTCAAATTTGGAAACAGTACTATCATCTAGCCAGCCCCATTGCCATTCATCTGAAAGTGATTGGCCCAAGTCCAAAAGCAAGCGAGATTTACCGCTTCCTCCTTTGCCAACGACACCCCACCACGAAACATTGGCTTCAGAAAATAAAAATTGAGATAGTTCTTTGATTTCATTATCTCGTCCAATCAAAGGTGTCGCTTGTTGGCTGAAGTGGTACTTTGCAATACCTTCAGGGGATTCTGCTTTGCTCGGTATTATTAACGTTGGCTGTGGCAGATCTTCAAAGAATCTACGCTTTGCACGTATTACTATCGGGTCAGTTGAATACCTCAGTTGCTCTAAAATTTGGTCTGCAAATCGCCAAACTAAGCTGACTCCATTTTGTTCGGCAAGCTGCTCAATTTCTTGACGTTTTCTCGATTCAGTAGCCGCTCCAGATGAGTAACAGTAGATTATATCAAGCTGATATTGACCTTCTGATTTACGTTCATAAGCTTTTTTAAGGCAATCGAATGCAGCAATATTTTGTTTGCCATCATACGAATATTTGGCTTGAAAACTAGCCCAGCCTGACTCGGTTAAGACTGGACGACACTCAATACCTGGATAATTTGGTGGAAATTCTAACTCGTCTGGTTTAACTTTGACAGTTGAGCAAAATAACCACTTTGCTACTTGCGACTCGAATATATCTGTTGGATTGCAAGTATGTTCTCGGAAATATTGCCAGCTTGGATTATCAGTCATTGCTATCAGATATATTGGCAAGCCATTTTATAGCTACAAATTTTTCGTCTGAAGGTAGATGCAAAGGTATCCGATCAAAGTCACATGGTAGTTGCATAACTTATTAGGTAGAATCTAGTCGGCCTACCCCCCCAGATTATGATCATAGGCAGACTGGTTTCAGTATAACGCCCCATCCCAAGCTCATGCCTCTGCTCAGAAAATTTTACAAATTGGAAAACAACTGTAATGTCAAGGTGCCGCAATCTATGGAACCAGAAGGACACCTATACTCTAGCCGTTACCGCCCCTCAAGATGCAGATGTATTGTGCTGGTTCCTATCGCGACGAAGTTGAGCGAAATAACGGGAGAACCATGGATCACAAGCTCCCCCGATCGCAGTATCCCTGGCTATCCATGGATTTTAGAAATTTATGGGTTATTTGTAGGAATTGCAATCAAGAAAAAGGCGAAATGCACTGGTTTGAATATGAGCATTATCTATTGATCCATCATCCCGATCGATTATCAGAAATACAAGTTTTTCGCCCTACCAAACTGTTGAAATCTCTCAAAGAATAGGCTAATCAGCCCCACTAGAACTCGAAGTATTCGATCGAACTCGCGCAAGGCTGGGCATGGGTTCCTGGTACAGCCAATTCTCCTAGTGTTCCTGCTAAGTAGCTAGGCCGAATTAAATATAAAACGTTCAAGATTGTATCCTTTGGAAAGATAGCGGTTCTCTACCCCAGCTATAATTGCCATCGCCAAGTCATAGGAATTATCAAACATCCGGCCCGATAGCTCATGGGCTTTTAACTG
>NZ_JBLZFX010000155.1:0-8200 GCF_050753345.1 Alkalinema pantanalense CENA528
GGGTATACCAGGACGTGACAAAGGTGGTACCGGTCATCCAGCCACCCAGTGCCAAAAATGCACAGGGAAACAACAGCAGACCTGACCAGCCCACGAAGACGAAACGATCGCGCTTCAGCCAGTCGTCCACGGCATCAAAGATACCGCGCTGCGCTGGCGCGCGCCCGACGGCAATGGTCATGGATAAAACCCCTCTAGCTTTATCTAATTACAGGTTCTCTAGAGTGAACGCATTGATATGTTCTCATCATACGGGATATCAGTTTTTTTACAAACCGATACAAGCCGTCTCATTTGAAGATATTTTGCTTTAGATGCTAAAAACCCCAACAGGGCTGCATTAAGCCATCTTGATACAGCAGTTGGATCGGCTTTTGACTCTCCCCAGTGGAGCCATACTTTTGGCATACTGACCCTGGCATACTAGATGAAAGGCTTGATAACAGGCTCGGAAATCTTGGAGTAATTTATCCCGAGCTCAATTTACGGGAGACATCCACAGTTATGGGATACCGCTCTGTGATACATCTAAGTGATCTGTTAAGTGCTTGTGGATTAGGCTGATGGGGTCTCCAGCAGGGGGACAACTTTAACGCTCTGTTTTTTAAGGAAGTTTCTAAAACCTATGACTGCGCAGGCTACACAAACCGATCGAGTCTTTCGCCAAACCATCGTGGGTTCCCGGCGTTTTAGTAATTATTTTTGGGCAACGGTTGTTTCCATTGGGGCGACTGGCTTTTTATTAGCAGGAATTTCTAGCTATACCCACATCAATTTGCTGCCGTTTTCTGATCCAACCCAGCTTATCTTTTTTCCCCAAGGAATTGCCATGGGAGCCTATGGTGCAGCAGGGGTGTTGCTGTCCATTTATCTCTGGCTCTCGATCGCATTAGATTTAGGTAGCGGCTATAACGAGTTTAATAAAGAGACTAAACAGGCCACGATTTTTCGGTGGGGCTTTCCGGGGAAGAACCGACAAATTGCCGTCAATTGCAAGTTGGAAGATATCCAGGCGGTGAAAGTAACCCTCAAAGAAGGTTTAAACCCCCGTCGCTCTATTTATCTCAAGGTTCGCGGGATGCGAGACATCCCCTTGACCCGTGTGGGCCAACCGATGGGGCTCTCTGAAATTGAGAATCAGGCGGCGGAATTGGTACGCTTCTTGGGCGTTCCCATGGAAGGGCTGTAGGTTCCATCCCCCTTATGGCATCCTGAGCGGTTCTTGTGGGCGAGCAGTAGGACTGGCAGATTAGAGAAATTCTGATGCAATATGACAAAGTCTGCGTACCATAATCTGCGTACTCTAGTGGCTGATTTCCGTTGGAAAAGGTGCAAATTATGCGGCAATTAATGCAGCGACGATTTCGGATTTGGTTGGTGGCAACCCTTGCGATCGCAATTCTCGTAACCACTGGTTGTAGTAAGGCAGAAGACTCGACTACAGCAGCTCCCAAGCCTTCAGAAAGTGTTTCAGCGAGTACGACTCCAGCAGCGTCTCCCTCCGCTTCGCCCTCCCCTAGCGCCAGTGAGTCGCCGGGAACCGTGAGTAAGGAAGCGGCTCAAGCGGCTCAGCTTTTTCCCAATCTGCCTCGCTTAGAAGGAAAAGCAACGGTGGTGATGACGGTTAAAGGGAGTCCGATCACGATCGAAGTCGATGGAACCAATGCACCAATCACGGCGGGCAACTTTGTAGACTTGGTGGACAAAAAAGTCTACGACGGACTGGTATTTCACCGAGTTGTGCGGCAACCCCAGCCATTTGTGGTGCAAGGGGGAGACCCCGATGGACGGGATCCCAATGTTCCAGTGGATCAATTAGGACGGGGAGGCTATGTTGACCCAGCTACAAATCAGCCGCGATCGATTCCCTTGGAAATTAAGCCCAGTCAAGGGGACAAGATTGTCTACAGCAAAACCTTTGAAGAATTGAGAATTCAGGATCCGCCTAAGCTGCGTCATACTCGGGGTGCAGTGGCAATGGCACGATCGGGATATCCAGATTCTGCATCTTCCCAGTTTTATGTGGCTTTGGCAGATTTAAGTTTTCTGGATGGGAATTACGCCGTCTTCGGCTATGTCACCCAGGGAATGGATGTGGTAGACAAGATCCAGCAGGGCGATCGGATTGAATCCGCTCGGGTTACGGCTGGCTTAGAAAACCTAAAAAATCGCAAATAAGCAGTCAGCTTTTATTCATTAAACTGCGGCTAGCTTGCGCCTGACACCTAGGTTTAAGAGTCTCTAACCTTGAATGTCTAACGTTGCAGTTAAGTCATTTGTCTTAAGTGAATGAGTGTTTTTTGGGTATAGGGAAAGTTTCCCTATACTCTTTTTTTGTTGTGCTGGATTGATTGCACTAGATTGGTTGCATTGAATATTTTATGGATGTAGTGGTGACTGGAATTGGGTTGTTGTCTACGTTGGGCAATTTGCAGGAAACTTGGCGATCGATTCTAGCGGGTCGATCGGGCATTCACATCCAGCAACCCTTTCCGGAGTTGTCACCGTTACCTTTGGCGAGGGTTGCAAATCAGCCAACGAATCTGAGATCGCTAACACATCAGATTTTGGCCGACGCCCTAGCGGATGCAGGTCTGACCCCGCCGCTAGTGGATTGTGGCGTGGTCATTGGTTCCAGCCGGGGCAACCAAGGGGGATGGGAGCAACTGTTAAGGCAGCCAGGGGGAACAACGGTGACCAATTGGTTAGACCACTTGCCGAACGTTGCAGCAGTGCAGGTGGCCCGATCGATCCAAACCCAAGCGATCGTGTCGGCACCCACAGCGGCCTGTGCAACGGGGATTTGGGCGATCGCCCAAGGAGCAGAATTAATCCGCACGGGCCAATGCCAACGGGTGATTGCGGGAGCTGTGGAAGCGCCGATTACACCCTTGACGATCGCGGGTTTTAGCCGCATGGGCGCTTTGGCCCAGACGGGAGCCTATCCGTTTGATCGTGATCGAGAGGGATTTGTCCTCGGGGAAGGGGGCGCATTTTTAGTTTTGGAATCTGAGGAGTTAGCCCGATCGCGGCAGGCCAAAATCTATGGCAACGTATTGCAAGCTGGACTGACGGCGGACGCCTATCACCTAAGTGCTCCGAATCCGGAAATCCATACAGCGGTACATGCTGTGAAACTTTGTTGTGATCGCAGTGGCTTAGCCTATGACCAAATTGATTTCATTCACGCCCATGGCACAGCAACAACATTAAACGATCGCACTGAAGCAAATATTTTGCATTACCTCGGTTGGCAATCGGTTCCCGTGAGTTCAACAAAGGGCGCAACCGGCCATACCTTGGGGGCATCCGGGGCGATCGGGGTTACCATGGGACTGATGACCTTACAGCAGCAGACCTTCCCCCCCTGCGTGGGCTTAGACCAGACTGATTTTGCTTTAAACCTGGTTCGCGTAGATCCAATAAACACCTCCCCTAACCAACCGATTCATACGGTTCTCTGCTTTAGCTTCGGCTTCGGGGGACAAAATGCGGCGATCGCCTTGAACGGAATCCAGCTTAAACAGAAGCCATTCTGAGAACGGGCTAGTTACCCACTGATCCTAGGAAACCGAGAATTACGACAAGCATCCGAATAATTTGGCGGGAAATGCGGGAAGTTCTCATAGGGCGTTACCTCTTCTCGACATCCTTAGCCTATCCCTATAGTGAAAAGAGGACTAGGGAAAACCGCAAAAAGTTAACGCTTTAGTTTAAGTTCTATCACGCTATTTTGCGTTCTGTTACGAGGGTGGCATTGACCCAAGCGCCACTGGCATCGTAGCGACGGATAAGACGCAAACGCAGACCCGGTTCTGGCATCCAACCCGCTTCCAAAAAGAAGGCTTGGCCCGGTTGGGGCACGATCGGAAATGTGGCAGAGGCTGCATCGGGAAACAGCGTAATCTGGTAGGGCTGGGCACCGTCGGCAAAGTGCAGAGTTGATCCAGCAATGACAGCGGTAGAAGTGAGGGTGTGATTGGCGAAAGTGAGGGTTTGTTGCAGACGATCGGGGCTGAGGCGTTCAATGGTTAGCGTTGAATGAAACGTTGTCGTTTGCCATTCCGGAGTGAGGGCGATCGCGTGACCTTCCCAAGTGCCGACTAAATCATCCACTTGCAAGGCTGGTTGTTCTGGAGCTTGACTACCAACCCGTTGTTCACGGATTAAGATAATGTTTTTTAACTGATTGTCGGATTCAAATAATTGCACCATGCGCAGACGTCGATCGCGATGGACAAAGCCGAATTCTCCACCGAATTGGGCAATCGGGGAAAACTGAAGTGAACCTTGGGAGAAGGCTCCATTTTCAAAAAAGAGTAAGCCGCGATTGAAACTGGAATATTCCTGCACAAGAGGAGCGGGATACTTGGGGGAATCGCGTTTGAGGGTAAGGCGAGCTTTTTGGGGTTCGATTTCTTCTAACACAAGGTGAGAGGGAACAGCTTCTAGGAGTTCTCCGGAGATCAAAAAGCGATCGAACGATCCTTGCCATTCTCCCAAATTTTCTAAGAAGCATTCCCATTGTGATTTCATAGATTTTCCTGTTAAACCCTCGTCAACAACCATCCATCAGGCCATTTGTTCTATACTAAATCGAAACTGGATCAGTAAATTTAATTTTAGATGCATCCCGATCTCGCAACCCCTCAGTGACCTCTAGGCTTTGCCCCTATGATTAAAGTTTTACATCTTTCCGATATTCATTTAGGTAGCGGATTTATCCACGGAAAGGTAAATCCTGAAACGGGTTTGAATACTCGGTTTGAGGACTTTGTAGGGACGCTGGGACGCTGCATCGATCGAGCCTTGGCAGAATCGGTAGATCTAGTGTTGTTTGGCGGGGATGCGTTTCCCGATGCGACGCCCGCACCGTACATTCAGCAGGCATTTGCGCGGCAGTTTCGGCGGTTGGGAGAGGCGGGAATTCCGGTGGTGCTGCTGGTGGGGAACCATGACCAGCATTCCCAGGGGTCGGGGGGGGCAAGTTTGTGCATTTACCGGACGCTGGGGGTACCGCAGGTAGTGGTGGGCGATCGATTGGAGACCCATCGGATTCCGACAGCGGGGGGAATGGTGCAGGTGCTAACGCTCCCTTGGCTGAATCGATCGACACTAATGACGAAGGCGGAGGTAGAAGGGCTATCGATGCTGGAGGTCGGGGAGGTGTTGCTCGATCGCTTGCGGGTGGCATTGGAGGGAGAAATCCGTCAATTAGATCCAGCGTTGCCAACAATTTTATTGGGGCATTTGATGGCGGATGCAGCGGAATTTGGGGCAGAGCGATTATTAGCGGTGGGAAAAGGGTTTACAGTACCGTTGGCGTTTTTAACGCGGGATTGTTTTGATTACGTTGCCCTGGGCCATGTGCACAAGCATCAAATATTGTCTAAAGATCCGTTTGTAATTTATCCCGGTAGTATTGAGCGAGTTGATTTTTCTGAGGAGAAAGAGGAGAAGGGGTTTGTTTTGGTGGAGTTGGCGCGGGGGCAGACACAGGTGGAGTTTTGCCCGTTGTCAGTACGATCGTTTTGTACGATCGATCTGGATTTAACAGAGTCGGAAGATCCCCAGAGAGCATTGCTGGAAGAGATCCAGGGTAGGCCGATCGCGGATGCGGTGGTGCGGGTGATGTATTCGCTGCGATCGGAGCAAATGGCACTTATGAATGAGGCAGAGTTACATCAGGCATTGGCGATCGCCCACACCTATACGATGCAGGCACAGGTAGTGGCGCAGTTGAGCCGATCGCGGTTGCCAGAGTTAGGGGTGGGTAGCACGGTGAGTCCGTTGGAGGCATTGCAGGCATATATCCAGAATCGGGAGGATTTGCGGGAATTGGAGAAGCCGATGGTGGAGGCTGCAAAACAGTTGCTGGGGGAGGCAGATGCGTGGATACAGCCAGCCTTGGTAGGGGTGGCACTGGAGACGAAAACTGACCGATCAACAGCGAGGGACTCAAGCCTCGGGGAAGAGGCAGCAACGGGGGAGGAAGTTCAGTTACGGCTGTTGTAGGTTTCCTTCCTTTTGGACGAGGCTAGCCATCTGAATGGTGCTGTTTTTAGCAATCACAGAAACTCATGACAGAAATTCATGTCAGCATTGAGCGTCGGGTTCGATCGTGGACAGTCGATCGCCCTAAATCCACCTTAAAAAGCCGGGGCGATTAAATGTCAAACTGGAGTGGTTCTTGCTTAAATGGTAAATCCTGGTTAATGGCGTCCATTTCCTGCTGCTCCAACTCATTAATACGATCGATATGAGTTCTGAGAATTTGCGCTAGGCGGGGCTCATAGAAACGATGCATCGAGTAATTAGGCGTTGCTGGAAATCCACGACGTTTCTTATGGCGTCCACCAGCACCTGGATCAAAAATTTGAATGTTATTTTTGATCGCCCATTCAATCGGGCTGTAATAGCAAGCCTCGAAATGGAGACAATCAATCTCGTCTACCGAACCCCAATAGCGCCCATACAAGCGATCGGCTTTAGTTAAACAAAATGACATTCCCACAGGATGGGTTTCCTCGTCAGCATGGTAGGCCGCAAACAGCACTAAATACTCAGAGAAATCGGAATGTAACTGCTCAAAGAACTTGCGGGTTAAATACTTGCTCCCCCACCAACCAAACTTATCGCAGGTGTCACTATAAAAGCGATACATCTGACTCAACAACGCCGAAGAAACTTGTTTTCCCTCCCATACTTTTAACTGCAATTCCGCTTGAGAAACAGCTTTACGCTCCCGTTTAATATTACGACGCTGATTTGCATTGAATGCTTTTAAATAGTGATCGAAGTCATGATAATTCTGATTTTGCCAGACGTAACTATGGTGCAGCCACGTGCTAAATCCCTGACGCTCTAAAACAGGTTGCCACTCTGGATCGACATAGAGAAAATTGCAACCTGAAATCTGATTACGAATGCAGAAATGATCAATTTCATTAATCATTTTCGCAGTAATTTCATCTTCATCCTCACCGGGTGCAATCAAGAACCGATACCCTTCTGCTGGCGTAAAGGGTGACATACCCAACAATTTAGGATAATATTCGATCCCTAATCGATCGGCTAAATCAGCCCATTGATGATCAAAGACGAACTCTCCATAACTATGGCCCTTGACATATAGTGGAGCCGCCGCAATGAGAGTTCGATCGCGCCACATCGTCAGGTGATTGGGTAGCCAGCCTGTACGGGCTGTCGTACTTCCCGAAGTTTCCATATTGTGCAGCCACGCCCATTCCAGAAACGGCGTTTTCAGGGGCTTAGCCAGTGCATCCCAAGCATTTTGGGGAATTTCCGATATATGATTTGTCCAAACTAGATTGTCCCGCATTGTTGATTCCACCATGCCAAATCCCTGCGCTGTCCCTGCGATTGCCTCATCTAGCTTAATCTAGCCATTTTACTTCTGGACTAGAATTTCCCAAACCCTGACAATGGATCCCCAAAAATACATTGCACTCAATCAGAGCACCCAATCAGATATGCTGCAAAAATCCGTTTGATTTAATTGCCCCATCCTAGCCTTCACCCTATTACTTCAGTTTATTCAGTGTTCCACAAGGTTTCATTCAGGGCACCCACAGGAACAACCAAGGGATTTGCAAAGAAATAATATCCCCTCTTCATTCCCCTACCCTCCTACCCTTTTACTCTCCTACCCCTACCCAATTGGGATTTTATTGATGCGCTGTTCCCTAAGGGGTTATTAGGGGCAACCATCGAATTAAGGTGCGGACGCAAAAGGATGACATAGTCGCCTAACCATCAACACTTGTTGCCAAGCGTCAAGCCCCACTCCAAAACGTCAAATCCTCGCTGCCAAGCGTGATACCCAGTAGCTGACCCATTAGTCCATCCAGTCGCCCACTAGGGCCACCGACAGATTCATTGCAGATTTTTTATATTGTTTTTTTATATATAAAGATGTAAATTATAATTATTTCAAATCATTTAACCTCGTTTTTCAGGGAACTTTTCAAACGTCTATCCCAAGATTAATAGACGAGTCATCCAAAAGACATAGGATTCGTTCCCCCTTTAGAAAGATTTCCATTATGGGTAGGGTTGACTAGTGGACTGTCAGTTTTCAATTTGTGGATAGAGGCGCTTCAGTCGAATCCGAGCATCGGCAGTAGTAAACTGCCAATCTACTGCCTTTTGCAATTGATTACGTTCAGTGTACCAAGCC
>NZ_JBLZFX010000156.1:0-7856 GCF_050753345.1 Alkalinema pantanalense CENA528
GGTTGAAGCCCTGGTTCTCTCACTGATTCAATCTCTAATCCCTAATATGATGCTAAATTACCTGCTTTTTCACGATTCTTGGTAAAACTCTTTATTTTTTTAAGCCTGAGTAGTTACCTTGACTTTATCTTAACTTCATCTACATTATCGTTGAATTAACGACTAGGGGTCAGTACAAATCTCCTATACAATGGCCCTCTATTCAGTTAACATCCTCATAAAGTAGAAATATATCAAGCGTTGGCTAGAAATATATCCAGGTCGGCTCAACATAGGTAGAGTTGTCTCTGAGGGTGGGTATAGTTAGTTTATACAAATATAAACATTGATCTAGCATCTAAAAATGACCGTAAATCAGTTGACTGACTGTGATTAGTAGCTGAAGTGATCTCTGAAGTTGATTTGCTCCATTTAGCTAAAAGCAGAGAAAAATGGCACCTGTTAGGATCCTAGTTGTAGATGACGAACTAGAGTTAGAACGCTTGATTAAGCAGCGTTTCAGGAAGCAGATCACGGCAAAAACGATGGATTTTCTCTTTGCCGCGAATGGAATTGAAGCGCTTCAGACATTACAGCACGATCGGCAAATTGATATGGTGTTGACGGATCTCAATATGCCTGAAATGGATGGCCTGACCCTAATGCATTGTTTGCCTAGGGTCAACGATAGCCTCAAGGTGGTTGTGATCTCTGCATATAATGATATGACTCGAATTCGGCAGGCTATGAATGAGGGAGCCTTCGACTTTCTGACGAAGCCGATCGACTTTCAGGATCTTAAACAAACGATCGAAAAAACGATCAAGTCTGTCCAAAAACTGCGACGTCAAAAAATTCAAGCCCAACAAGTCCAGGAAGCGTTGCTGGAAGCAGCACTCCATGATACCTTGACAGGCATTCCCAATCGACGGGGGCTCTGTTACCATCTCAACCTTCTCTTTGAGCAGGCCAACCCTTCAACTGAGCAAAAAATAGCCCTCCTGTTCATTGACCTAGATGGATTTAAACAGGTGAATGATCAACTGGGCCATTTGGTGGGAGATGAACTGCTCCAGCATGTTGCCCAGCGGTTAGTTCCTTGTTTGAGGGAAGGAGACATGGTGGCACGCTTGGGAGGAGATGAATTTGTGGTGGTTCTCTCCAGAATTGTGGATGTTACGGTTGCGATCTCAGTCGTGGAGCGTATCCAAACCCATTTAGAAGAGCCCTTTGAGCTAGGTGGTGTACAAGTTGGGATTGGTGTAAGTATTGGCATCACCATTGGGACTCTCACTAACCAAACTCCTGAAGAATTGTTGAGAGAAGCGGATATGGCGATGTATTCAGCCAAGGCGCGGGGGAAGGGCTGCTACGTCGTATTTGACACCATGACCCAAGAGCCTTAAACTATCGGCGACTGTTATCAAGGGTTATCCTCTTTCAGGGGCTATCATCACGTGTATGGGGCATCGCTCTGAAGTTAATCTATGTATTTCCCTGCGGTTGTAAACCGGGTGATCTATGAGTATTCCCACCATTCTTTGCGTTGATGATGAGCAAATTGTTCTATTTTCCTTGAAGCGCCAGTTATCTAGGCTATTTCCGGACTATGCGATCGAAACTGTCGAAAGTTCGCAGGTAGCCCTCGCGCGGGTAGATGAACTGGCACTGCAAGGGATTGAAGTTCCCCTGCTCATTGTCGATCAAGGGCTGCTAGGGGAAGCATTGGTTACTGAACTCCAAGCTCGTTATCCGCAGATCGTCAAGGTCATGTTAGTGGGGCAAGCGACGATTGAATCAGTGGTAAACGTGGTCAATCGAGGCAATCTTTATCGCTTGATTGTGAAACCTTGGAGTGATGCTGATCTTCAGAATGTGGTAATGGATTCGTTGCAACACTATTGGCAAGAACGGCAACGGATTCAACAGCAGGTCGGCCTACAGCAAACCGTTCGAGATCTAGAAAAGGTGAATGCAACCCTGGAACGTCAGGTGCAGGCACGCAATCAGCAACTGCACTACAGTGAGCAGCGACTGCATCATTTTATTGAACATACCCCCGTTGCGGTGGCAATCTTCGATCGGCAAATGTGTTATCTGGCTGCCAGCCACAAATGGTTAGAAGATTACCAATTAGGGGATGAATGCATTATTGGCAAATGCCACTACGACATTTTTCCGAATATTCCCCCTTACTGGCGAGAAGTTCATCAACGGGGCTTAAAGGGAATTGTTGGTCGTAATGAGCAAGATCCCTATATGCGTCCTGATGGTCAGCAGGACTGGGTGCGTTGGGAAGTCCGACCCTGGTATGAAACGGAAACGAGTATTGGAGGAATTATCATCTTTGGCGAGGTGATTACCGATCGCGTCTTAACAGAAATTGCGCTCCAGGAAAGTGAGGAACGGTATCGGTTACTGTCTGAGGTGAGCCCGGTTGGTATTTATCGTAATAACTTTGAGGGAAGCTGTACGTATGCGAATGAAAAAGCGTTAGAAATCACTGGCTTATCCAGTGAAGAAATTCTGGCAGGACAATGGGAGAAGAGTATTTACCCAGATGATCGGGCATTTGTCTCTTCCACGTGGCATTCCTTTATTCAACAGAATCGACACGGTAATCTAACTGAACTTCGCTTGGAACTACGGTTTCTCCATAGGGATGGCTCGATTGTGTGGGGTTTGGCACAAGCGGTTCCGGAGTGCAATGCCCAAGGGCAAGTGGTTGGCTTTATTGGTTCTGTTACCGATATTAGCGATCGCAAACAAGCGGAAGCTTTACTCAGAGACAGTGAACAGCGTTATGCCACCCTTGCCGAAGCCTCTCCAGTGGGTATTTTCCGGAATAACGCGAAGGGCGAAATCGTCTATGGCAACGATCGCTGGTATGAAATTATGGGTTTAGCCCGTGATCAAGGTTGGGGGCTAAACTGGTTACAAGCGATTCATCCCGATTGGCGAGAGCAACTCTTCCAATCTTGGCAATCCATCACGCAGGAACAATCTCACCGCTACATTGAAAGTTGTCTGCGAATGTCCGATGGTCAAATTAAGTGGGTGTATTGTCAAGTGCAGCCCGAAAAAGATGCTACGGGTGATGTGATTGGCTATGTTGGGACGCTGACAGATATTACGGAACTGAAGCACGTTGAAGCCGCACTGCGGTTGAGTGAGGAGCGGTTACAGTTGGCCTTAGAAGGCTCAGGGGATGGGCTATGGGATTGGAACTTGATCACCGATGAAATGTACTTTAGCCCCCGCTGGTGGGAAATGTTGGGATATGAGGTGGATGAACTGCCGGGAAATGTCCAAACGTGGCACCAATTGATGCATCCCGCCGATCGACCTTGGGTTGTTGAAATTTTGCAGGCCCATTTACAAGATGATTCACGGCTGTATGCATTTGACTATCGTATGCTTTGCAAGTCTGGTGAATGGAAATGGATTACTAGCTATGGCAAAGTGGTGGTGCGAGATGAAAATAGCAAGCCCCTGCGGATGACGGGAACCCATCGGGATATTAGCGATCGCAAGCGGGCAGAAGAAGCTGCTAAATTCCGTCAGCAACAGGTAATTTCTCTACTGAATAATATTCCCCATGCTGCATGGCTAAAAGATCAAGAAGGTCGCTTTCTCTCGGTAAATGCTCCTTTTGGTGAAGCTTGCGGCTATGATCCTTCGCAATTAGTGGGCCTCACGGATCTGGATATTTGGCCGCGCGAATTGGCTGCGTCCTATCAGCAGGACGATCGGGACGTAATGCTCTCAGGTCACCAAAAGCGCGTTGAAGAATATTTCGTGGCCTCAGATGGCACTGGGAAATGGGTTGAAACGATTAAAACGCCAGTCTTTGATGATTGGGGGGAACCGATCGGCATGGCAGGTATCTCCATGGATATTACTAAACGCAAGCGATCGGAACAAATTCTACAACAACTGAACCAAGAGTTAGAACAACGAGTTCAGCAACGAACCCACGAATTGCAACAACAAACCCAATTGCTTCAAATCATCCTCAATAGTATTGGTGATGGAGTATTGGTTGCTAATACCAGTGGAGAAATTATTCTCCATAACCCTGCTGCAGAAAATATTCCAGGATTGGGGGTTTCGATTAATTCCGACGCACTGCAAAATTTTTGGGGTATATATTTGCCGGGAGGAATTCCCTGTGCTACTGATCAACTTCCTTTGATGCGAGCAATGCAAGGAGAATCGATCGATCAAGCAGAAATGGTTCTCCGTAATATTTTTCACCCGGAAGGTATTTATATCGAAGTCACGGCCCGTCCTTTGTATGACAATCATCAGAGTCTCATCGGTGGGGTAGCGGTGTTACGTAATGTGACCGATCGTAAGCAAGCGGAACAAGCCCTTCAGGCAGAGAGATTACGGCTACAACTGGCGCTGGAAGCAGCCGACATGGGAACTTGGGAGGCGAATTTTGAGACTGGTATTTGGTCAGAAAAAACGGAAGCCATTTTTGGTTATGCCCCTGGAACATTTCCGGGCGATCGGGAATCCTTCCTCAAATTGGTGTACAGAGAAGATCAGGAACGGGTTTTCCAATCGTTTGCCCATAGCCTCACCACCGGTGAACCCTACAATATTGAATATCGCATTAATCGACAGGATGGGGAACTGCGGTGGGTGGCAGTGCGGGGCAAAGTGATTCAGCCGGAAGATGATGAAAGTTCACGCATTATTGGAATTGCGGTTGATATTACAGAACGGAAACAAACAGAAGAAGCGATTCGCTTAAGCCAAGAACAATTACAGTTGGCGTTGGAAGGGTCGGGGGATGGGCTATGGGATTGGGATATAGCAACTGACAATGCCTATTTGAGCCCTCGGTTGCTGGGTATGCTGGGGTATGAAGCTGATGAATTACCGGGGCATGTGCAGACCTGGGTGCAAATGATTCATCCGGATGACAAAGAACAAGCGATGCTGCATCTCCATGCTCATTTGCAAGATCAAATTCCCTATCAGGTGGAATATCGTGCTCGGTCTAAAACGGGCGAATGGAGATGGATTGCGGTCTACGGCAAGGTCGTGAATCGAGATTTTCTCGGTAAGCCTCTACGCATGGTCGGATTGCAGCGAGATATCACCGATCGCAAACAAGCAGAAATTGCGCTCCAAGAGTCTCAGCGTTTTTTACAAACAGTGATTGATACCTTTCCCCTAGTGGTTTGGTGGAAAGATTGTCATTTAGTCTACTTAGGTTGCAACCAAAAAGCTGCTGAAGCGGCAGGTTTGTTAGCTCCAGCCGAGATCATTGGCAAAACTGACTATGATTTACCTTGGGGCGCTACCCATGCTGAAGAATACCGCGCTGACGATCGGGAGGTCTTAAATTCAGGAATTGCGAAGTTAGGGATTATTGAGACACAATTGAGATCGGATGGTTCAATCATCTGGATTGAAACGAATAAATTGCCTTTGTATAACTTGAGTGGTGAGATAGTTGGTTTATTAGGAACCTATCAGGATATCACCGATCGTAAACAAGCCGAGGAAGCCTTACGAGATAGTGAAGAACGATTACGTTTGGCATTGATGGCTGCGAAGCAAGGACTTTATGATCTCAATTTACAAACGGGGCAGGTCATTGTCAGTCCTGAATATGCCATTATGCTGGGATATGACCCTGATGAATTCCAGGAAACCAGTACTACATGGCTGGAAAGACTGCATCCAGATGATTCTGAGCGGGGTGAAAGTCTTTATCAAGCCTATATTAAAGGGACTTTGTTAGAGCATGTTTGGGAATTTCGGCAACGTACAAAAACGGGAGAATGGAAATGGATTTTGTCGCTGGGTAAACTGGTTTCTTATGATGCCGATGGCAATCCTTTACGCATGCTGGGCACTCATATGGATATTGACGATCGTAAAGTGAATGAAGCTGCTTTATTGCAAGCAAAGCTAGAGTTGGAAGATCGGGTTGAACAACGCACTGCTGAATTACGTTTATCTAAAGAAGCAGCGGAGGCTGCTAACCGAGCTAAGAGTATTTTTCTGGCAAATATGAGTCATGAACTCCGAACTCCACTCAATGCAATCCTTGGATTTAGCCAATTGCTGAGCCGAAGTAATGCATTAGATGTAGAACAACAAAGACAGATTAATATTATCAATCGTAGCGGTGAACATTTGCTTAATCTGATCAATGACATTTTAGAAATGTCTAAGATTGAAGCTGGACGAATGATATTGACGCCTAAGAACTTTGATCTGTATCAATTACTAAAAAGTATAGATGAAATGTTCTATCTTAGGGCTCAATCGAAAGGCTTGCAGATTATGGTTGATTACTCGAATACACTTCCTAAATATGTTTATGCGGATGAGAATAAATTGCGCCAAGTATTAATTAATTTGATGAATAATGCTATAAAATTCACTAATAAAGGCTACATTCGCTTGAAAATACAGGTGGTTCCTCCGAATTCAACAATTGATAATTATTTAACTTCTCTGGGCACTTCTCATCAATCTATAAATCAATCTATAAACCCTCTAGGGCAGGATCAGGTCTTTCTTCGCTTTGCAGTTGAAGACACTGGGCCTGGAATTGCTCCGATCGAACAAGCAGCATTATTTGAACCATTTGTGCAAGCCCAAGCAGGCCAAGCCTCTTTAGAAGGAACCGGGTTGGGGCTACCGATTAGTCGTCAATTTGTGCGCTTGTTGGGTGGAGAATTAAGCTGCCATAGCACACTAGGTCAGGGATCGACTTTCCGGTTTGAAATTCCTGTTAAAACAGTTCAGGCAATCAATTTTGTTCCTCAACGATCGCGTCACCGTGTTATAGGGTTACAAGTGAATCAACCGACTTACCGATTGCTGATTGTTGAGGATAATTGTGAAAATCGGCAATTTTTGGTGCAGTTACTGCGGCCTATCGGTTTTGAGGTGCAAGAAGCAGAAAATGGACAAGAGGCGATCGCGGTTTGGCAGCAATGGCGGCCTCACTTAGTCTGGATGGATATCCGAATGCCCACGGTGGATGGATATGAAGCTACCAGACAAATTCGGGCTTTGGAAGCGCAGGAGAAGAATTCCCCATCGATTCTAAAAACGAAGATTTTGGCATTAACAGCCAGTGCGTTTGAAGATGAGCGGGCTGCAATTCTGGCTTCAGGTTGTGACGACCTAGTTTGTAAACCGATTACAGAAGAAATTCTGTTTGATAAGATGGCAGAACATCTAGAGATTCGTTATATATATGAGGCAGGAAGTCTATCTACAGCCTCGTCTCCAGAAATAGCGAATGAAATAGTTTTTGTGGACAATGTACAGAATTTATCCTTGGATTGGATCACTCAATTGCAACGAGCCGCTCGAATGGCGGATGAAGAATTAATTTTGCAACTGTTAGATGAACTAGCTTTAACTCAAGCATCTCTAGCGAATCAGCTCCGAAGTTTAGTGTATGCATTAAGGTTGGATAAATTAATTGAGTTTACGATCGAGGCGAGTAATGATCTAGAAAATCCGAATTTGTAGGTATGCAATTGGTCACTCTAATGTGTGCGGTGGACCCAAGCATTTGGACAAGATCTAATGAAAGTTAAGCTCTAAGTGTAACGTGAGCTCAGCCATCTCATAGATCAAAAGAGATTGATCTGACAAATGCTTTAGTTAATCGAACTCATTATCATCCATCTAACCGGGTCAGTCAAATTCAATTTGACTCTTTAAACCTGCATCATAAACCTGATTGGGTTTCTGGTTATTTAGGGATTGATGCATGGGTGCATCCCAGTTTTGTAAGACTCACGATGAGAATTGCCCATTGAGATATGCAGAGCGGTGTTTAAGCACCTGAGGGACATTGTCTTGGTTCCACTGCGCTCCCGATAGTTTGA
>NZ_JBLZFX010000157.1:0-7852 GCF_050753345.1 Alkalinema pantanalense CENA528
TCATACAAATGGGTACTTGGAGTCATGATGGTTCGACTGGTTGTGTGGTAACTTCTAGCCTAAACCAGACTCCAACGCCCGTCCCGCTTTCGTTTTATTCCTCAATACTTTTGTCAGTCAAGCAGCTCGATGCACTCCATGCTCAAAAAAAACGACTCAGCAAATCATTACCAGCGGCAATGATTATGTAATTGCCGTCAAAGGCAACCAACCGACTCTATTGAAGCAGTTGCAGGCTCAGTTTGAACAACTGCCCCCCTCGAGTGTTGACCATCAAGATGAACAGACCCGTGACCGGGTCACTCGTCGCGCGGTGATTGTTCTAGATCAGATCCCAGCGCTTGATCCAGGATGGGTTGGCATCCAACGGATTATTCGCGTTGAGCGTAGCGGTACAAGGGCACAGAAACCGTATCATGAGGTCATGTTTTATATCAGTTCACTGCCACTAGAGGCCAGTGGCTTTGCCCAGTTCATCCGACACCATTGGCACATTGAAAATCGTCTCCATTGGGTCAAAGATGTCATCTTAAAAGAAGATGAGACTCCCGTTTGTGATGGTAATGCACTCATCAATTTTGTAATTGTGCGCACCCTTAGCCTGAATCTCTTTCGGCTCAATGGCTTTGCTTCAATCACCCGAGGATTGCGATTTCTAGCCCATGATGTCCGAAAACTTTTTTCCTTCTTTCAATAGATCAGCCCTGCCTTTTGAAGGGGGGCTAGGGGGGATCGGATCTGTTGCATTGATTAATCAATTTGGTATTAGGAATTTCCGGCATTGCATAACAGAGCTGTGACAAGAGGGTCAAAGGGACAATCAAGCTTAGGGAACAGAGCATCAATAAAATCCCAATTGGGTAGGGGTAGGAGAGTAAAAGGGTAGGAGGGTAGGGGAATGAAGAGGGGATATTATTTCTTTGCAAATCCCTTAATTTTGTTTCAATTTGTATAATCTCGCTTTCCCAGAAGCTGACCAGCCTCTCAACCCGCCTAACAGGTTTCAGAAATCCTGGTCAGCCCAGCCCTCCTTCTATCACGATTACGAATCTAGGCAACGATTGTGAAGCCAGAACAAGGCTCGTTATGACCTACCGTGCTCCGATCGCGTGCAGATTCGACTTCATCGGCAGCGAATCCCGCAACCGTGCCCCATAGAGATCCAACGCATTGCCACTCAACAACCGTTCTAAATAGGCTCGATCGTCTACCCGATCGGCCACCACCTGCACACAATCCTGCAATACCCCATCCCAATGGCCATAATCCCCTGAGAAACAAGCTAGCTGTTTCCCCGTTTCTCCCATCGCGATCGGCAAATACACCGGAGCCGGATCATCCGATTCAAAGGAAACAAAGATTTGCCCCCGCTGGAAGTAATCGATCGGATCTCGATGCTTCAGATCCCAATGTTCAAACAAACTGGCATCATTAATCTTTTCTGGATCATGTTCCCGCGTCCACAGCAAGTCAAATAAGTTCTTTGCTTGACTAATGATATTACTGTTGTTATGCGTACCCCGTTCCCGTACCATCAGCTTTGTAAATTCCATTAACGAAGGTCGATAGGGATGGTGGGGATCAAAATCACGAATCCGTTTCTCCCAATGTTCATGGAAGGCATGGGCCAAGTCTGGAACCCAACCACAGCCCCCTTCTAGGAAGCCAACCCGCAGGGTGGGGAATTTCTCAAACACGCCATCAAACACCATGCGCGCCAACGCCAATTGTTGCTGGTTGCGTTGCACAAAAATATGACTCAGCACAAAGGTTTCCAAATGATCCGCTAAGCCCCCAACCATGTAGGAACCCGGCCCACCATGTAACCCGATCGCCACATCTAAATCCACCGCTGCTTGTAAAATCGGTTCAAAGTCTGGGTGGCTCAGCGTTTTACAGGTACGAATTTCCGGGAAGGCTTCCGGGGCCGCAGGATGGGGAATCGGCAAATTGGGCGGCAGCGACACCCCCACCATGCCCAACTCATTGACACAGCGATGCATTTCCTTGACCGCTTCCGCCACATCCTGCATGGGCAACACTCCGATCGGCTTTAACCGCCCATCATAGCCCCGACAATCCTCCGCCATGTAGTTGTTATAGGCTCGACAGAGGGCGATCGCCAAATCTCGATCCAAGTAACTCCCAAAACTTAAATTCCACGTTCCATAAATTACATGTACGTCAACACCGTACTGATCCATATGCTCAATCCGAACCCGGTTGAACATCGCCCCCAGCGTGGTTTCTGGATGCAAATTACGAAACCCACCCTTACCCAATCCCTGGGCTTGGGGGTAGATGCGCACTAAATCGTTGTGTCCTGTCTTGGGATTGAAATCCTGGATCTGCATCCGTTGATCCCCTAGGCGATCGACAATCAAATTTGTGCGATCGCGATATTCCGGTTCAATGTAATCTCGAATCACCAAAGGATTTTCTAATTTATGGGCATCGGCATCAATCACCAGCAAATCTTGATACATGGTTTTGCTCCTTATGTTCAGCCCAGTGTTGTAATAACCGTGTTGTTAATCAATCAGTCTGGTGAAAATGACGATCGAGATATCTGCAACCAAATATCCTTGAGCCCAAATAGCCGCTCAAACGACCAAGACAGAGACGCCAAAATTGTAATCCCAGGATATTTGATAAAGGCCGGTTGATTTTTCTCAAATACAGCATGGCCAGCCCAGACCAACGGTTGCGTCAGTAGAATCAGCAAAATTGCAAGTTTCCAATCCATGCGATGGATCAGTGCCAGAACGAGCGAAAGAATGACAGTAAAATTCGCAAAATGATGCAGGGCTTGATTAATTGGATGTTGATGACAGGCAATAAAATGTTCCCTAACCGCAAAAAAGTGAGTCATTCAGCCTCCTAGATGCAAATTGGGAGGGATTGACCACAACCTAACATGTTGACTTCGATCGAATACCGTTGTGTCGAAATTTCTATAAAACGATGCAATAAAAAATGCAGAGTTGAATTTTTTTAAATCCATTTACACCCTGCATAATTTTTTATTGATTATTTACAGCGATTCAGTGAGAAGCCGAGATTTTCTGCGGTTCCTGCTTTTCTACAACCAGCGTAATTCCAAAAAGCCCACTGTAGGACGTTGTAACTCTTTTTCGTCCAGCCAATCCACAACTTTATAAGTACCAAATACCCGATCCCACCAATCTACCGCCAAACCAAAATTGTGGTTCCACATTCCGTATTTATGGTGCACATAATGCACCGGCATTGGCATCCAAAAGCACTTCCGAGGATTTTCATGTTGCAATTGATGGGCATAGGCCGCAAACGCTGCAAAGGCAACGCCTCCGATCGTCCAAGCCAGACCAATCTCCCATGACCAGAAATAGGGAATCGCCATGACAACACAGGTTCCCAACAAATAATCGCGAAACTCCCAAATCACCCCTTGGCCTTCGTTACGACGGTGGTGATCGCGATGTTTTTCACCTAACTTATAGGGCTGATGCATCAATCGATGCACCCAATATTCCACTAAACTAGCTAGCACAAAGGCCGCCACCAAGAAGCCCAGATCCACTGCCAGTCGAGTCAACATAGTTTCTACACTCTCTACACACAAAACGAGTGGGACACTTGACTATTGTGGCACAGGTCTTAGCACAAGGTCTCAGGTAGATCTAAAGACAAGCAGGCAAGGCGGAGACAGACCCGCTCCAATTCACTTGCCCATCACTCCACCCCCATCAGGCAGCAGAGGCACAACATCGCCTAGCGAATCATCGATTGCAGCGCAGCGTGTAAATCTTGGGTGAGGTTTGCGACCGCCTGTTTAGCAGACTTACGATCGCGGGTATAGTCCACCCAGCGATCGCTAACTGAAATAGGTTGGCCAATGGTAAGATAAGCCCTTTGTTTACCCAGTTTGGGCGTATCAAAACTGGGTTGTTCGCCCTTGATTTTAGCAATCATTTCCCACATCAGAATTAACGTTTCCGCAAAGCGATCGACGGTCATTTTTTCCCGCACATATTGCCCTGTCACCGCTACAAACGTCTCTACTAGGCGCATATGCCAAATCCGAAAACTGGCTTCCTCGGCAATCCGATCGGCCAATCCCCGTTCCACCGCAGAGAGAGACTCTAGATTGAGATCTTCCCGATGAATCGCATCCCAAGCAGCTTGCTCCAAGCGACGGCAGCGATCGATAACCGTGCCCCTAGGCTGTAAATTAAAGTCCCGCTCAGCCACCTTCAACGCAATGTCGAGTAGAGTACTTAAGCGTTTACCAAACCGTTCGTTGGGATTTCCAGTCACCGTGGCATAGGGGGGAATATCTTGATGATAAAACCGTTGATAATACTCCTCCATCATGGATAACAAATGCTCACCCAATCGATACATTCGACGATATAAGGCTTCGTCTAAGGTGTCATATCCAAACTGAGAATCGGATTTAAATCCGCAATCTGCTTCCAGTTGAGCGAGCAATTGTTCAATCGCAGTCCAAGGAGGTGTAATGTACTTATACTGCACCCCGATCGGCACAATCAGCACTTCTTCCGATCGACCTGCTTTTTGTAAATCTTCGACACACCAAAATCCAAACTGCGATAATCCTGGTTCCAACGGACTGATGAGTTCACTGTGTCCATTGGTGCCTCCTTCCGGAGCAGCAATTAACGGAAATCGACCATTGGCAAGCAAATCCCGAGCGGAACGTAAACCCGCGCGATCGACTTTACCGCGCATAATCGGAGTCCCGCCCAACTTGGCATACAGCCATCCCATCGCCGAACCCGCCCACAGGGGAATCCCACGATCGTACATAAAATGGGCATGAATCAAATCTGGAAATCGCACACCCATTGACTGCGCTGTCCTAGGCAATAATCGACTCAGCATGTAGCCAATGCAGACCGGATCATCCACACTGGGATGGCGAAACGCTAGGAGCATCCGGATTTTGCCCGATTGGAATTGCTGGTACAAGCTCACTAATTCTTCCAGATTCGTGGCCTCAACTTCAGTTAATGCCGTCTTCCAGCGCATCCACAGAGGTAAAAGCGCATAGGTCAACCGCACCATGTTAGTGTCGAGGTTGGGGGCGATAAATGCAAGGGGAGGCTGAACACGGGAGACAAAGCGAGACACCGGATAACTCCTTAGGGCTTGAGAGGTTAGGTTGGCCAGGGTATGACTTCCAGGATGCCCCATTGTAGTCAGTTTGAGACAGGCCGGAGTAAGAAGTTTGTGCCAGCCGCCAAGGTGGATAGATAGTGACTTTTCGCGCCATCTTTTTGCCCTGCTAGCAGCCAGCATTAACTGAGTTGTTTGCGGAAGCGATCGGTACTAATTGCCATGACAACCATTGCAATGGTGGCTAAGGCTAGGGCATTCATCCACAGGGCTTCTAGGCCCACACCTTTGAGTAAAATGCCCCGCACGATCGCAATGTAATGGCGCAGGGGATTGAGGAGAGACAGGTAGCGAAAGAAGTCAGGCATGGTTTCGATCGGCGCGATCGCCCCTGACAGTTGCACCATTGGTAAGTTGATGAAAAAAGTGGTGAGAACGACTTGCTGCTGGGATTCACACAGGGTTGCCAACATAATTCCCACCCCAATCCCCACAAACAGATAGAGTCCCGACAACAGCATAAATAATGGAAAGCTGCCCTGAAACGGCAATCCAAAAATGCCTCGCCCGATCGACAGGGCCAAGAGGACATCTCCTGTGAGCAGGACAAACATTGGAACCACCTTGGCTAGGAGAATTTCCCAAGCCTCTGCAGGCGTCATCAAGAGTTGCTCCAAGGTGCCCGTATCTTTTTCTTTCACCACAATGACGGCTGAGGAAATGGTTCCAATCAACGTCAACACTAAGCCCATCACCCCTGGAACAAAAAACCAACTGCTGATGAGTCCTTGGTTATATAAAAACGTCACATGGGTTTCTATGGGCAAACTCGTATTCGATCGCCGCAACACATATTGCTGGAGGATTTGATTGATATAACCATTGGCGATTCCTGCCGTGTTCGCATCTACGCCATCTAGCAACACCTGAATCTCTGCTGTTTTTTGCTGGGTCAGATTCCTCGAAAAATCGGGTGGAATCACCATTCCGGCAGTTACCTTACCCGTTTCAACCTGGCGTGCTAGCTGAGATTCACTGGTTAAGACCTGTTCAACTTGAAAGATTTGATTCTCAGTCATAGCCGCAACAATTTCCCGACTTTCGATCGTCTGGGCATAATCGACGACTCCCATCTTGAGGTAACGCACATCTGGGTTGAGCGCAAATCCATAAACCAGCAGTTGAATGGTGGGCGGGAAAATGAGCAAAACGATCAGTTGTTTATTGCGAAGAATTTGTCGAACTTCCTTGCGAACCAAGGCCCAAAAGGGGGAATTAAAAAAACGAGTCAAAAAAGACATGGGATAGAAGCTGGAGAAATGAAGAACTGACAGGGAAGAATTACAGAAAACTGATAATTGAGATTATGCATTCAGTTGCATACGGCTCATCGCTTTGCAGGCCACGTTTAAATAAAGGAATCCCAACAAAGTAATCATCACTAAGTCAACCCAAACACTAGACCAGCCTGTCCCCCGCACAAAGGCATCCCTTGTTACATCAATGTAGTAGCGGGCCGCCACAATATTCGGCAAGAGGGAGAGGGGAAACGGAATATTACTGAGCGGATAGATGAATCCAGAGAGAAGAAATGAAGTGAGAAATCCGACGATGGAGACGCCTTGAACCGCAGAATTTTGATTACTCGATCTCGCACCTAACAGCAAACCAAACATGACCGCTGTCCATAGATAAACTGGCGTCGTCAGTAAGTAAGGGGTTGGGTCGCCTGCGAATCTGAGGTGAAAAATAATTGCGCCTGCCCCCATGACACAGAAGCCCATCATCAGCGCAATCAGTAAGTAGGCAAAGGATTTTCCTAAAATCAATTCAGTGGCGCTAAGGCTGGAAGCATAAACCTGTAAAATCGTGCCTTTTTCTTTCTCACGAACCATGGCAATCGCGGATAACAACGACGGAAAAATCCACAGCACCACCGCATAGACCCCCGGTACGATATAGAGCGATTCCTGGCGTCCGGGATTGAACCACAATCGCGATCGGGCTGCAATGGGTGGATTTTCCGGCAGTAGCCCTTGGGTTTGGGCAAAGGAATTTGTAAAGGCTTTGATGCTGTTTTTGATCACCCGTGCGTTGTTGGCGTCGGTACCATCGACAAGAACCTGAATTTCGCCAACTTTCCCGGCTTTAATGTCCCGACTAAATTCGTGGGGAATGATGACGATGGCTTTTGCTAGTCCTTCATCCAAGGCTTGTTCCACAGGTTGCCGATCGTTCCAGGCCACGGGAGTGAATTGATTCGTGACAAAGAGCCGTTGCATGTAGGTTTGGCTGTAGTTGGACCGATCGAAGTCCTGCACGACTAGGGGAATATCCTTAGCTTCCAAGCGAATGGCAAATCCAAAAATCAGCAGGGTAGCAAAGGGCAGTAGGAAGGCAAGCGCTAGGGTTAAACGATCCCGCTTGAATTGCGCCAATTCTTTCACAACTTGAGAAATGATCCGTTTCATCACGATCCCTGGGTGGAATAGCTGGCTTCCTGATTATCACCCTATTTTTCTCCTCAAGCCGCTGTTCCTCACAGCATTTACCGAAAGTCGTAACAATCGTTCATCCCCCAGGAATTGGTTCATTCCCTGATGATGGTTGCTTCAACCTTTGCCTAAGGGAACAGCGTATAAATAAAATCCCAATTGGATAGGGGGTAGGAGAGTAAAAGGGTAGGAGGGTGGGGGGATGAAGAGGGGATATTATTTCTTGGCAAATCCCT
>NZ_JBLZFX010000158.1:0-7731 GCF_050753345.1 Alkalinema pantanalense CENA528
CGAAGCGAGCCGCAATGGATGACACGTTTATGCTCCAAGTCTTAGCCGCTGCGTTGCCCGACTCGGGTAAAGACTCCACCCCTAGTTGTCAATAGCGTTTGAGATGCGCTTACCCTGGCTCTTATAGGAGCAGACTCAGGAGCTTTATCAATAGTACTAATCGCTTCTTGGTAAGATCTTAAGTCGATTAATATGGAAACTTTAATATTCCATGCCTCAGTAGAACTTGGTTCGATTCTAATTGCTTTTTCTATACTTTTCAGAGCCTCTTCATATCGTTCTAATTGCATTAGAACGAACCCATGAATTTTCCATGTCTCAGCAGATTTCGGTTCAATTTCGATTGTTTTTTCTACACTTTTCAGAGCCTCTTCATATCGTTCTAATTTTACTAAAGTCAACCCATGAATTTTCCATGTCTCAGCAGATTTCGGTTCAATTTCGATTGCTTTTTCCACACTTTGTAGAGCCTCTTCGTATCGCTCTATCCCACATAAACAAGCTGCTTTTAATCCCCATGCTTTAAAAAAATTTGGTTTAATCCCGATTGCTCTTTCTACACTTTGTAGAGCTTCTTCATATCGCTCGAAATTGATCAAAACTTGACTATACCCTAAAAGAGTTGAAAAATCTTCTTGTGAAAAATTTAATGTTTTTTGATAACAATCTAATGCATCTTCATAAGATTGCGTACTAATTAATAATTCACCAATCTGCGAGAAAATCTTGAAAGATAATTTTTTTGTACAGTAGTCTAATTGTATTTCAAGATTATTTTTTGCATTCAGCAATAAAATGCATCTTTCTTTAGTAGTTTTACAACGCAGAGCTTTATACATCAACCCTATACATTTGCCAAAGCCATCTTGTAACCTATCTACATGTTCCAGTAGAGAGTTCAAAGAATTTTCTAGCTTTTGTAAACGTGACTCTATTTCATTCTTTGAAAGATTTTCTTCGTTTGCAAACTTAAGCTTATAGCTTTTAGGAAAACGACCTAAAAATAACCAACCCAAAATAAGTGCTATCCTCGCCTCTTTAAAGAATTGATTTGTTACGTGTGGGAGAAGATGATCATTTTCTGTATTGATCTCGGCACTAATAGCTGCAAAAGGAACCATAAAAATATCTGGCTCACGTAAGTAGGCCCCAGTAAAAATCTGATCAATATATTGCTGAAGCCCTTCTCTACCTTTTCCAAAAAGAGCATAGTAAAGAGATTCTGCGATTAACTCTCGCCATTCCTCATCTTCATATATATCTGGAAAAGGACTTTGGGGAATGGCAATGTTGTCTGCTTGCTGCTTAAAATATTCAGAAAGTAAGGCATTGGTTTTTCGAAATTGATTACGGTCATTATGGAAATAAAATCGTCGAAAAACATCGCGCGCTATATCATCTAAGCGATAGTGTCCTTTCGAAAACTCAACAAAATCAGATTGCTTAAGCCATTCGAAGTGGTTACCTAAGCTATTAGTATTTTTTTCCCATCCTAAATCACTGTCCAGCAAATATTGAATCATTGCTGGATCGAACCAGCGACAACAAGCAACCACCTGTAAAACTTTTTGCTGATAGGCATCTAACCCCTGAAATAACAATTCTGCTATTGCCTGGTTTCCCTTAGAGAAATCAAGCTCATCACCTTGTTCTTCCTGACGACGTACCCAATCTAAATAGTAGGGTAAACCCTGAGTTACTTTATGAATTTTTGCCCATTTTCCGACGTTTTCAATACCAATTCTTTGGAGATAGGTTTCTGTATCCTTCTTACTAAATTTTGGTAGTTGTATCTCACAGAGCAAATTACGATCTTGATTAAGTTTTCGCCATCCTTCATCTGTTTGTAGTGACTTTCGTCCCAATACCACAACTCGAATTGGTGTAGAAAATAATATTGTATCCTCAACTAAATATTGCCAGAGCCACTGATTCAGATAAGGCTGTGCTTTCTCATAGGTATCTAATATCAAGACTAGCGATCTTCCTCGATTATGAGAAATTTGTATTAAACTTTCAGCAAATGCTTGTGTCAATCTGGCGACCGGCTCTAGCATTAGCATTTGAAGTTCAGGGTTATCCTTTGTAGCAGGATGATTACGAACTCGCTGTTCAATCCAATCTTTCAGATTTTCAGTATCCTCTTCAACCGTTATTAAGGAAGGCAGTACTTGACCAGTTTCACTAAAAGCAGTCGTTTTATTTGGAATCGTCGTTAGACTATTTGAACTTAGCCAGATTAACCTCTCAAACCAACTCGTAATCTTCCTGGAATCTTCTGTACTAGCTGGTTCGCTATTAATTGATTGATGACTTAATTGGAAAAGAACTGTCTCAAAGTCCCGATCTCGTTGTGCAAATGCATCATTTTCCCTCTCTGCACCTAAGATACTTAATGCTTGTCGATGTAGCTTACGCATCAATTTCAGAGGTGTTTCTAGATCATAAGTTTTAGCAAAGCAAACTTCTAGGAAATCAACTTTATCTGCATGAGATGCCTTCAAACGACCTAATAATGTTGTTTTACCGACACCACCAATCCCAACAATATTAAAAAGAAAGGGTGACTCTTGAGGTCGCTGAAGCGCTAGATCAAAGCTCTCTAGCAGTTTTTTAGCTTCTTCACGCTGAATATAGTACTTATCCGCTACTTGAGAGCGGATTAAAGATGATTGGTGATCGCTAGCTTCAGTAGCTTGTTGGTCTTGTTTGCTCTGTTGAATCTCAATTACAACCTTACGAATTTCTTTAGCAACATATGTAAGTGCTTGATCGCGATCTTCCCAACCAACAATAGGATTATTAGGTTCTGGTAAGCCCTGAAGTGAATGTAGTGGTGTTCCTTCTAAAGCATCAATATCTAATGGTCTTAAAAAAATAGGAATCATTCGAGCCTCGCCAGCGTCATGACGTTTTCTAGCTTGCTCCAGTTCATTACAATAACAAAATTCTGAAGCTACAAAACTTGAGCTAGTCAGCAAGAGAATAATATCTGCCGAATTCAGACGAGAATCGATTTCCTTCCGCCGCTCTTGACCTGGTTCAATTAGACGGTTGTGCCAAATTATAATTTTGCCTTGACGTTCCAGAGGAGTTAGATGCTCTTGCAATTGATCACACAAATCCTGATCTTGATGAGAGTATGAAAGAAAAATTTCAACTTTGACGTTAACCATCTAACCCACAACTCACCAAGACTAGCTATTGAGTCTTTAGTTTAACCTGAGTCTCTGGGAATATCACACTCTGTGTACAAAAACTCAACTATCTATTCCTATCTCGTACCCTTTGTCAAGACTGTCTCTGCAAGTAGCAAAGCCTCATCGTAACTACTCAGGCTGGGCTGAAAATTGCGAAAGGCATATTCTACAAGCTTTTCAGGTAATTACCCCCAAAAGATATTCTCAACAAGCTTCCAAAGTGGGCGACTTATTGAGAGTTAGATATTTTCTTGGCAATCAGACAAAAGGGGCTGACGCTACCTGTAGTAGTTCAGGACGTTAAAGCTCTAAATCTTGAGCCTGAGTAGTTACTCTCATCTTTTGATTGAAGCTCTGGAAGCTAGTTCTGGAGGATGTATAAGTTTTAGATGATTCGAAAACATATGATGCCGGGTTAATATGTGGAAAGTTTCCGTATATCTTCCAACTAGTAAAGACACCCTATTGTTTATAAGATATCCTGATTTTGCTTAGAGATACAAGCTGTTTTCAGGGAAAGTAATTATTATAGGTAATTTTTTCAACAGGTTACTGACAGTCGTTTTCGCGATGGGATTGTGGTGTCCGTGAGTGGCTAAAGAAGCCTAAACCAACCCACCGGACACGGATGACACGGACGCTTGTTTCCAATATCCAAATCCGGAATGATCTGCATAACGCTTGAAGTTGTGGACATAATCTATTGGTATTAGGTTTCACATTTAGCACCCTTCAACAGCCACGATGTCCCAAGAACCTCCCAAAAACTTTCTCCCGATCGACCCTAGCCGCGATCGACTGTACACAGAGCAACCCCTCGATCCCCAGCTTTACCGTGAAATGCGTTTGCCCAATCCCTTGGACCCGATCGGTAGCATTGAGACTGAAGGCCGTGCATTACGAACACTGGCCAAGGGGCGGATGCCGAAATGGGTGGTGTTCACTGGCTGGGCCACGATCGGGCTAGGTAGCTTTGCCAGCCTAGGGATGATCATTCGAGCTATCATGCCTGAGATTATACGAGCGATCGTCACCAATCATCTGAGCAATCTTATCCTCGCTATTCTATCGATCACCCCAGCATTAGTAACCACCATTCTGATGCTGATGATTTTGTACCGTGCCACGTTCCGGAGCCGTTAAACATAGTCTCAGTCAAACAATTGTTGAACTAGGTTCTAGATTAGCTCCGATCGCTTGATTCACTACCTTTAAGTTCACATTTTTTTAGCGTTTCTATCACTGTTGTCGAACTCACTCCCAAGACTCGTGACCATCTTCAAAGCATAGCCAGGGTTGCAAAAGTGGGATGCACTCTTCTCATCCCCCCACCCTCCTACCCTTTTACCCTTTTACCCCTTTACCCTTTTACCCTTTTACCCAATTGGAATGTTATTTATACGCTGTTCCCTGAGCAGATCTTGTAATTCCATCAACAAACCACCAAAGTCAAATCGGCTACGTTCTGCCTCCATTTCCACTAGAAACTCCCCATCGCTCTCTGAACCGGCTTCACCCCGTGCCACGGAACCCCAAATACAATGTTGTGAGCACCGTATTTTACTGCTGTTGCCAAAATCGCTTCTCGCTTTTCCTGCAACTGTGATCCGATGTTCATAGAAACTTTCCCAGCTTGGCCCATTATTCCATCACTACTGCTCTATCACCCCATCCTTAGCCATGACTTAGTCCAACCAGAAGCTCATGGGTTCCCGACTCTCCGCAAAATTTTCGGCACCGGATGTATCCATTTAGGAATTCTCTGGTTACCCTTAATGAGTAATCAGAAATTCTTACTCAGTGCTCTCCCTATCTCATTCCTGACGGGAATGGATACCTGAGTGCAGTGGATCTCTATTACCTTACGCGTCTCGTGACTATGGCAAATCTACTCAACCATCTCTACCGAACTGCTATGACTAACCTGCTCGTTCAGCAGACCAAGTTCCGTGAGGATAGCATTGGACTTCGTAACGAGAAATGCCGATCGCGATTTTTAATCCAACCCAAAGACACTGGTAAAGTTTGTCTATTTTTCCACGGGTTTACGGCGGCTCCGTTTCAGTTTGCCTCCCTAGGCCAAATCCTTTACCAAGCAGGCTATAACATTATGATTCCCCTTCTGCCCGGTCATGGCCGTGCTGGAAATTGGGATAAAAATAATCCACCACCTCTACCGCTAGAGTCCCAAATCTATAAAGACTTTGCGATCGATTGGTTGAAAAGTGCCAAAACATTGGGTGATGAAGTGGTTGTGGGGGGATTATCGGGGGGCGGTACGTTGGCCACATGGCTTTCGGTAGAAAAAGCAACAGACATTACCCGATCGCTGTTGTTTGCTCCCTATTTAGGCAATAGTCGGTTTGTCCTGGATTTGCTAGCAACTTACTCCAAGGACTATGTGGAATGGAAAGATAAATCAGAAATGGATCGGGTTGGCTATTCTGGTTTTCCCATACCTGCAACCAAGGCGATCTTGCGCATGGGCCAAGAAGCTGTAAACCGTGCCCAGTCGGAACCCACACCACCGATGTTTATTCTGGCGACTGATCTAGATGCAGCAGTCAATAATAATGACCATCTCACCTTATTTGATGCTGTTCGCCAAAGAGAGCCAAATACTTGGTACTACCGATTTCCGAAGGAGTTAGCGGTGCCCCATGCCATGTTGGTGAAGGAGGAAGGAACACAGTGGGAAAATCTGCTCAATGTCATGGTGAAGGCTTATTTACAAAGTCAGCTTCCGTGGAATGATGTAGAAGAAATTGCTTACCGCATGACTGAGGGGAAGACCTTTCCACAGGTCGTAAATGAGCTAAACCTTGCAGATAAAGTTTCCCCCGATATGCCAACGATGATTACAATGATTGATAAACGATCGATTGTTGAAAAACGTAATCCAAACGCAACAATCAACGATTAATCGTTAGTCGCCTTCCACCCAAACGGAAACGGAACCGCCCTTGCAGAAGAACTGCCCCCAGCCATCATTATTGGTGGTGACGGGGTAGGGAATGTGTTGGGTCAAATCGGTAAACACTGTGTTGGGTTTGCCCACTCGCATCCACTTGTAACCGTCAGTGCCATTGCTCATTAACACTGCCATGGTTTTAGGATGATCGATATCCCCTAGGCGTGTCCAACCAATGCAGTTGGGGTGATCCATATAGTTAATCTGCTCACCATAGGCATACTGTTGGCGCGCTTTGAGGAAGCGATCGAGCAACCAGCGATGGGATGGCATGACAATGTGATACTGATTCCCATCTCGACCCCGATCGCGATATTCCGCACCGTAGTAATCGGCATAGAACACACAGGGATACCCTTCCTGGCGTAATAGAATAAACGCATAGGCCAAGGGCTTAAACCAAGGTTCCACGACTGATTCCAGCGCTTGTAGCGGTTGAGAATCATGGTTTTCAACAAAGGTAACAGCGTGGGTTGGACGCTGCTGCATCAAGGTGCCGTCTAGAATACGACGCAAATCGTAATTACGTCCTGTTTTGCTGGCGTAATGGAAGTTGTAATGCAGCGGTACATCAAAAACTGACATACGGCCACTAGTTAAGTCAATGTACCAATGAAGAGATTGAATATCCGGTGACCAATATTCGCCAACTACAAAAAGATCTTTTCCAGCATGTTTTTCCAATGCATCAATCCATTCTGGGAAAAACCAAGCGGCAATATGTTTAATGGCATCTAAGCGAAATCCATCAACACCTGTGGTATCGAGGTACCATTTACCCCAATTAATTAACTCATTCCGGACATCAGCATGTTGGCAATCCAAATCGCAACCCATGAGATAGGCAAAATTTCCTTTTTCTAAGGCAACGTAGTCATCAAAGGTCTTGCCCTCTAATAAGTAAATTGTGCTGCGATCGCTGGGATCATAATCGTTGTAATCCACTGCATCAAAATGCCACCAATGCCATTCAAAGTTGGAATATTTGCCCGATCGGCCTGGAAAGGTGAAGGCGGTATAGCTTTTAATTTCTTGCATTCCTCCCTTGGGCGTGATGCGATTGTCCTGGGAAAAGGGCGTCGCCTTCATCAGTTCTGCTGTATCGCCCCCCATTTTGTGGTTCAAGACTGCATCTGCATAAACTTGAATCTTGGCTTGTTGCAGCGATCGAATAGCCTCTAGGTATTGCTGCTTAGTTCCGTATTTGGTACGAATGGAGTTTTTCTGATCGAATTCTCCTAGGTCATAGAGATCATAAACTCCGTAGCCCACATCATACTGTCCTGACAAACCTTTGTACGCAGGTGGCAACCAAATTCCTGTAAACCCGTTCGCCGCAAGTTCCGCAGCGTTTCTATTAACTTCGTCCCACAGAATTCCTTGGTCAGAAATATACCAATGGAAATACTGGATTAGTGTTCCGTTTGTAAATGCCATACAACCTCTGGAGAAAATTAATAGAGTTGTTGGGAAATAAAACCAGCTCTGGGACAGGGTTTGCCCTGACTGTTATCTAACTTATGCTGCATCTAAGTAGAAGTTCCACAAGCCTGCTGCGTT
>NZ_JBLZFX010000159.1:0-7685 GCF_050753345.1 Alkalinema pantanalense CENA528
TTGACTGACCCGGTTAGATGGATGATAATGAGTTCGATTAACTAAAGCATTTGTCAGATCAATCTCTTTTGATCTATGAGATGGCTGAGCTCACGTTACACTTAGAGCTTAACTTTCATTAGATCTTGTCCAAATGCTTGGGTCCACCGCTATCCTGCATGTGGAATGGCAAACCGACCCGACCCAAGTCATGCCGATGCGCCTTGCCGACTATCGCCTGCGCATCCACCGCAAAGCGCCTGATAAAACCATCCATCAAGTCGTCATCTACCTACGCAAAATCGATTCTCCCCTCGTGCAGCAAAATTACTTCGAGATTGCAGGGATGTACGCCGAGTACAACGTGATTCGGATTTGGGAAGTGCCCGCCGCAGAACTGATGTAGGCACCTGGTCTATTGCCCTTTGCCGCCCTCGGCCAGACCGACAACCCCGAACGCACCCTGCGCGATGCAGTACGAGCGATGAAGCAGGTTGAGAACCCAGAGCAGCAGCATGAATTACTGGGTGCAGCCTACTTCCTGGGTGGGTTAGTATTAGAACGAGAGTTGATTGGTCAAATCATTCGGAGGGATGTTATGCGCGAATCCGTCACCTATCAAGCTGTATTAGAAGAAGGCCGTGAAGAAGGCAGACAAGCAGGCCGAGAGGAAGGTCGTCAGGAAGGTCGCGAGGAAGGTTGCCGATCGCTGGTCATCAGCCTATTACGGGAAGGCGCAGACATTGATCTGATTGTCCGGGCAACGAGCTGGTCGATGACCTATGGTCGGTCGTAGACCATCGAGCAAATTCAGCAATTACAGCAGGACAGTTCTCGCTAGCAAGAGTCAGTGGTCAGCCATTCGGGGAGCGTTTAGCGACACTTAGGAATGACAACCGCAGCCCGTATGACCGCAGCCTGCCCCTTCCTTATGTCCATTTGCACAAGCCTCACCACAATAGGCTTTGCCATCTTTCATCACAGCATCACTCAGATTCACAATGCAAAGGCAATTTGGGCAAGCACATTTCATTTGAGTCACTGTAGTCATAGGAGTTCTCCAAGACAACTGCCCTCATCTTAATACCTGAATTACTGTTCAGGTATTGCACTACCAGAAATCTTTACAACTGGAGAAATTGCTCTATATTGCTCTATATTGTGTGTTTTTCGATGACAATTTTATGAACAAAGACTAAATTGGGTGGCTAAGTACTGGAAGAAAAACCATGAGCTTGGCGTTGCATAATAGGACTATGAAAAGAGGGTAAAACCAATGCAATGTCCTGAATACCGAGTGTTTTTTTCTTTCCCCAAAGCTCATCAAGTCGCTCTATCAGACCGGATCTGATTATTTCTTAAACAGCAAACAACCCCTCCATCAGCTCCGCAAAAAAGTCGCACATCACCTAACTCATGTGTATTTGGATTTGCTTCAAAGGCACCATGCTGAGGACAAATATAGGTATCTGTCAGGAACAACGCTGGAATTGTTCGGTGACACTGAGGGCAGTCAATTTCTGAACCGAAGAGAGGATAAGCCCCAAGAATTTGAGCCATATCAAATGCCCGATTAAATATCGTGAAACAACGGTTACTCATCTATCGCTACCCGTAGACCAAACAAACAATTCGCCTCGTTGTCCGCCTGCGGCTAAATGGTGTCCCATCGGGTGCCATGCCAGACAGGAAAAGCCTGCTTCCGCTCCTTCCAGGACTTGGACTGCTTCTAATGCTGCCTGCCACAGAATAATCCACCCATCTTCGGACAGTGAGGCAAGCCATCCTGTTTTGGGTTGAAATGCCACGTCCAGAACCGTATCACTGTGCAGGTTTAACACCCAACTATCCCACCCCTCCGGGGATTGCATCCACATCGTCACCAGTTCACGAGTGGCAGCCGCTAAAATCGGTGGCAGGTCAGCCAATGGTGGTAAATCTGCCCATGCCAACTGGCGAATTTTTCCAGGAAAGCCGCGCATGAGCGTAGGCAGGTCATTTTCGTCGGTTGGCTCACGTTGGAGGTGTTGTGCTGTTGACCAGTTCAGCACTCCAATACTATGGTCATGAATTGCACAAGCCAGCAGAGAACCATCGGGTGACCAGGCGATCGCACTGGCGGGCGAAGTCAACTCCCACTGGTAGCGAGGTGCACTCCAGTCCTGTCTATTCCAAAGGTAGATGTTGCTTTTGATGGCGATCGCCAAATGTTTCCCATCAGGGGACCAACGAACATCCTGCGGATTCGCAATTCCCGCCAGACTGGTCACCGCTTCAGCCCGATCCGCATCCCAAATCTGTACAGTTTTTCCTTGATTAAATGCCAGATAATGACAGGTCGGATGCCAGACCAGGCGATCGACCCAGGAACCACATTCGAGCGTGTCCGCAATTTCGGGCACATCCCCTTCCATCTGCCACAGCGTAATGGTGCCATCCTGTCCACCTGTCGCTAACCATTTGCCATCGAATGAAAAGGCTAAGGCATCGATAGATTGACCGGTGGGCTGACATAACGACAGACTCACAAAATTTTTTAACAAGCGCACTTCCCCCGATCCAGAGGCAACCGCTACGGTATTGCCCATCGGTGACCAGGCGATCGCCGTCACATAATCGGACAAAGTTTCTTTCGCGCTTAACTCCAGAATGGATTTTAGGGTTACACTCATCGCCTCTTTCGTATTTTTTAGTTTACATTTCTCTATTGATTCAGTTGAAACTTAATTTCGCGAATCATCACCTCAATCCACGTTAATGTTCCTGAAAAACCTTGCAGCTTAATCGAAAGAGCGAGAATTATCAAAGGCATTGAGACGTAGTAAACGAGCCCCCAACGAATCATTTTGCCAATCGGCTGACAGCGACGACGACGATAAAATACCAGAATCATCAGTGCAAGTGGAGCGATTGTATGAATCACTAAGCTGATCGGCATCGCGATAACAAGTGCAGCCAGCCCTCCCCACATGATCTGATTGCGAACCAGTACATAAATCCCTAGCACAAGCCAACTGAGCGGGCCAACCCAAACTAAAACTTTGCCCCATTGGTGATTCCATTGCTCAATGCTTGGGTGTGTCATAGCGACTTACCGATGCCAGCGCGTTTTTCCATCCGGCTGATCCGTGATGGTGATACCAGCGGATTTTAACTCATTGCGGATGCGATCGCTTTCGGCATAGCGTTTTTCCTGCCGTGCCTGCTGCCGTTGTTGCAGCAGAGATTCAATCCAACCGATATCAATGTCTGGCTCAGGGATGGAGGCTGGCTGAACGTCTAAACCCAAGATCTGCGCCAGGTGAGCGAGGGTTTGCAAATGCTGTTGTAACTGCATATCGGTTAGCTCTGACGACCCTTGATAGCTGCGTAAATTGAACTCCCGCTTCAGTGCCTTGGCGAGTTCAAACAGCACCGCCAGTCCTGCTGCCGTATTCAAATCATCGTCCATTACCGTTTGAAAACGATTGATCGATTCAACGTCCATTGATGAGGCGTCAAGGGGAGTAGGGAGTAGGGAGTAGGGAGTAGAACTATCCCATTCCCCATTTCCCACGCTCCACTTCCCATTCTCATACTCGTAACTGAACAAAAGCGCCTCTTTCAGCGTTTGCCAGCCATTCTCAGCGGCAATAATGGCATCTTTTGTAAAATCCAATGGCTTACGGTAATGGGCTTGCAGCACAAATAGCCGTATTGCCATTGGGTCAACGGGTTGGGGATAGTCTGACCACTTGCCATCCAGCAACGCTTGAATGGTGGTGAAATTGCCCAGAGATTTGGACATCTTCTCACCATTCACCGTCACCATGCCATTGTGTACCCAGTAGTTTGCCAACGGCTGACCCGTCAACACTTCTGATTGAGCGATTTCATTTTCATGGTGCGGAAACACCAGATCGCCTCCACCTCCGTGAATATCGATCGCTTCTCCCAAGCGTGCCCGAATCATGGCAGAACATTCAATATGCCATCCCGGTCGCCCTTGTCCCCAGGGAGATTCCCAGGCAGGCTCACCTGGCTTTGCCGCTTTCCACAGCGCAAAATCAAACGGATATTGTTTTTTGAACTCTGGATCGTTGGGATCAACTCGTCCACCTGCCCCAGCTTGCATCTGCTCTAACTGCCGTCCCGAAAGTTTGCCGTACTCTGCAAATTGCCGCACGTTGTAATAGACATCGCCATCGACTGCATAGGCATAGCCTTTCTCGACCAGTGCTTGAACCAGATCATGAATCGCTGGAATATGCTCTGTCACACGGGGATACTCATCGGCATCCAGAATATTGAGCCGTCGAATATCTCGAAAATAAGCAGCAATGTAGCGATCGCTCACTGCCTGCATGGTTGATCCTTCTGCCTGGGCGCGATTGAGAATCTTGTCGTCAATATCGGTGAAGTTCTGCACATAGCGCACCGAGTAGCCACGCCATTGCAAATATCGTCGCATCACATCCCACACCATATAGGAACGAGCATGGCCCAGGTGGCAATCGTCATATACCGTCACCCCACAGCAATACATCGTCACCTGACCCGGATGGATGGGTGTGAACAGCTCTTTGCGGCGTGTCAGGGTGTTGTAGAGGGTGAGGCTCATAATGGAAAACTGCTGCCAGTTCAGAGTGCGGACAAGACCTGTTTCCAGGTATTATTTAGAACGATAATCATTCTCATATTAGCATGGACATCCACACTATCCCCGCCCCACCAACTCCCTGGTCGCAGCAACTCGTTGAACCGACGATCGATCCCAGTGTTTACATCCACCCATTAACCAATGTGATTGGGGATGTCCGTATTGGCACACAGGTGCATATTGCACCAGGGGTCTCGATTCGCGCCGATGAGGGAATGCCGTTTTACATCGGAGCCAATGTCAACATTCAGGATGGGGCAGTCGTTCACGGGTTAGAGCAGGGGCGCGTCACTGGCGATGATGGCAACCCTTACTCGGTGTGGATTAGTGACAATGCCTCAATCACTCATATGGCGTTGATTCACGGTCCTGCCTATGTGGGCAAGGGGTGTTTTATTGGGTTCCGTTCCACTGTGTTTAATGCCCGTGTCGGGGATGGCTGTATTGTCATGTCCCATGCATTGATTGAGAATGTAGAGATTCCAGCGGGTAGGTATGTGGCATCTGGCTCGGTGATCATCCATCAGCAACAAGCTGATCGCTTACCCAATGTCCAGGAAGCCGATTCAACGTTTGCCCGTCATGTCGTCAGCATCAATCAGAAACTGCGTCAGGGCTATCTTTGCGCTGAAGATCAGGTCTGTATTGCCACCATTCGCAATGAACCGAACGGACACCCAACCGTTCAGCCTGCTTCTGGCAACGGACATCGTCCATCCTTACCTCTAGATGCTCAAGCGATCGCCTGGATTCGAGAGGTGTTGAGCCAGAAATTTTATATTGGTGTGGAACAGGCGGATACGCGACGGTTTCGGGCGAATTCCTGGTCAGATTGTGGCGTGATTAAAGTAACGCAGGAAGAGAAGGCGATCGCCGCCCTAGAAACATGCCTGACCGAACACAGAGATCACCATATTCGCTTGTTTAGCATTAATCCTACAACCCGGCAGCGGGGGGGTGAGTTCGTTATTCAGCATCCGTTGAGATAGCCTGATAAGTGGTGCCCCCAAAGTCAGACAGGCGAATCGCCACAGTTGTCATGTCATGTTAAATTTTGAATTTTAGATAGGTTTTGGAAACGATTTGTGGGTAGGGGGTTCGCAGAACGATCAACCAAATCCTTAACCTAAATTGGGATCAGATATAGTCAGATATTCTGGCCGATTCGCCACAGCACACCGGATGGGTCATGGATTACAAAGTCCCGCATCTTCCAGGGGCGATCGCCCGGTGGAATAACTTTCACTCCGTACTTTTCCGCGATTCTGGAATGCTGCACGATTTGCCACCAGGCTTCTACATCTTCAACCAGCAGGTGCATCATCAGGTTTTCTGCCAGATCTTTGACATAGAAATTTTGCAGCAAAAAGCTTGTATCACCATGATGGAAATAGGCGAGTTCATAGTCGTTCCAGGCCATTTGAAACCCTAGATCTTGATAAAAAGATTTAGCGCGATCAAAATCTTGCGCTGGAATGAATGCTTTGATCTCGACCGTCTTTAAATTACTCATCACTATTGGTTTGAATCGGATAGGGGCAGACAACCAGCAAAATCATCCTAATTTTAGTTCGCAAGAATAATTTTGGGCAAACTGACTGGATTAAAAAAACAGCTTCTGGCTCCAGTATGGCAGGCAACATTGCCGACCTGCTCAATTTTCAATAAAAGCGTATCGGCATCACAGTCATAATAAAATTCTTTGACGTTTTGAATATGACCAGAAGTCGCGCCCTTATGCCACAGTTCACCACGAGAGCGGCTCCAGTAGTGTGCCTCTCCAGTTTCTAGTGTTCGCTGAATCGCTTCACGGTTCATCCAGGCCATCATCAAGACGGTATTATCCAGATAATCTTGGGCGATCGCTGGAATCAGTCCGTTTTTGTTAAATTTTAGTTGTTCTAGCCAAAGTAAATCTTGATTCATTACTATCACCGAGTTAAACAATTATTCAACATTTGAATGAGGAAGAGCGAATCTAACTTGCGGCCAATTAACACCAGTTGATTTTTAGGGGCGGTCGTCCACTCGTGATCATCGATCGTAAACCGCTTACCACTGAGTTGAAATAAATGGCGCTTGGAGCTTTCAGAAAACCAAAGAACACCTTTTGCTCGAAACACGGTATCGGGAAGTTGGTAGTCGAGGAACTGTTGAAATTTTTTGATGGCGAGGGGGCGATCGCTTTGAAACGATACGGACATAAATCCATCATTATTAAGATGCTTGGAACGGGGTGTGGGTACTGCCAGAGTTTGAGTAGAAGAACCTGACTCCGCAAGGTTGATATCTAAAATTAGGGACAAGGGTACTTTGCCATATTGGGAACGCAAAATTCTGGCCCCTGTTTTAATCGAACCAATATGCCCTTCCAACTCATCCACGTCAGCTTCAGGCAGTAAATCAGTTTTATTAAATAAGATCATGTCACTATAGGTAATCTGACTCATGGCAGCATCACTAAAATAGTGTTCGGGAGTAAACGTAGAAACATCAACCACTGTCAGAATCGCATCAATTTGAGTATAGTCTCGCAGGTCAGTGCCTAAAAACGTGAGGGCGATCGGCAGGGGATCTGCAACTCCTGTTGTTTCTACAATTAAATACTCAATCCGATCGCGCCGTTCCAGCACCCGATAAACTGCATCCGCTAAGTTGTCATTAATCGTGCAGCAGATACAGCCATTTGTCAGTTCAATCATGTCCTTATCAACGGCAATTAAGAACTGACTGTCGATGTTAATGTCACCAAATTCATTCACTAAAACAGCCACTTTATAGGCTTCAAAGTTTTGCAGAATGTAGTTTAACAGCGTTGTTTTACCACTTCCTAAAAAGCCAGTGATGATGGTTACAGGGAGTTTGGTGTCGGTGGTCAAGAGATCAGGCATGGAGGGTGGGAAAGGGCGTGGGGAGTGGGGAGTGGGGAGTAGGGAGTGGGGAGTAGGGGCAGGGTAAGCGCATCTCAAACGCTATTGACAACTAGGGGTGGAGTCTTTACCCGAGTCGGGCAACGCAGCGGCTAAGACTTGGAGCATAAACGTGTCATCCATTGCGGCTCGCTTCG
>NZ_JBLZFX010000160.1:0-7479 GCF_050753345.1 Alkalinema pantanalense CENA528
GCTCGGATGTTTCCTTGAACAGCGATTTGAGTGCTGCCGTCAGTTGAATGCTGCCTGCTTCCATTGCTTGCTTTTGGGAACTCGCCCTCTATATTATAGGATGATTTATTCCGTGGAATGCTCTTAGCGTTGGCGTTGGTATTGCCTGAGTTGTTGTCTGAGATTCCGCCAATAAAAGATCGATCGTCGTCATTACCGGGTTTCCTAAGAATCATTTCAGGATTGACCTTTCCACCATGCACCATGTACCCGGCAAAATTGCTTCCGCGTATAAATTTACTACTCTGCAACCTTCAGAGCCGCCACACATTCACAGCCACCATCACGATCGCCAAGACTTACAATAGAACCAATATGAAACCACCATAGATTCATCCAGGAGAGACTCAGCCATGGTCGCTGCCCGTGATTTACCTCGCTTTACCCCCCAGGAATACCTCGCCTGGGAAGAACAACAACCCGAACGCTACGAATATTTCGATGGGGAAGTCTACGCAATGACCGGGGGAACCCTACCCCACGCCGACATCGCCCTGAATATTGCCACTGCCATCAAACCCCATCTAACAGGTTCCTGTAAAGTCAGAAACTCAGATGCCAAAGTGGCGATTAGTGAAGCAGGGCCATTTACCTATCCCGACGTTAGCGTTAGTTGTGACGATCGCGATCGTATTGCTAAACAATACATTCAATTTCCTTGTTTAATTATCGAAGTCCTCTCGCCCAGCACCGAAGCCTACGATCGGGGAGGCAAATTCCGCCTCTACCGCAACTTAGACAGCCTCCAGGAATATGGCCTAGTCAGTTCAGACCTCAAATCCATCGAACTCTTTCGCCGCAATGCCTCCGGAATCTGGGAATATACGTCCTACAGCGAAGGCGAAACCTTCACCCTCACCAGCATTGGATTAACCCTTGCCGTCGATGCACTGTACGAAGATGTCATTTTAGAAACCCCGATCGACGCATCGATCGTAGAATCAGACCGCGATCGGTCTTGAACCCACCCCCTGACTCCCCCTAAATGAGGTCGTGACCTATGCCCAAGGTACTCAATCCCAACGAGTCCTACACCTTTAGCAAATACTTCGATCTCCCCTACGCCCCAGAAGATATTTTGGCTGACTTAGGTTGCACCTTAGAGCGCACCGATCGAGAAACCCTGCCGTACACGCAAATCGAACTGGATTGGCTACCCGCACTAGCCGAAAGTATGCGGCGGCGGCTGAGACGGGTCAATACAACAACAGAACAAGCAAGACGTGAGGCGCTAATTTTTCCATTAATCGATCAGATCTGCGATCGCTTAAACTATCCCATCAATATTGAATATTCACTTACAGTTAGTAATTGGCTCAAGGGATCCCTCGATTACTACATCCCTAGTCCTAGTCACCTCCTGATTATTGAAGCCAAGCAATCGGATTTGACTAAAGGCTTTACCCAGCTTGCCGTTGAACTAATCGCCCTCGATCGCTGGATCGAAAGTGAAAATCCCATTTTGTATGGTGCGGTGTCAACGGGTGAGATTTGGCGATTTGGACAATACGATCGATCGGCCCACCATGTGATTGAGTATTTGCCTTTGCATCCGGTTCCACAGGAGTTGGAACTTGTGACACGCACGCTAATTGGAATTCTGCAAGGAGAAACCCCGATCGTCCTGGGATAAGGCACGATCGGGGTTCTCGTCTTATTTTGTCTTCTTATTCCGCTTAGGTTTTGATGAAACTGACTTGTTGTCTAGGTTTGGCAAATTATTCCGACAAGATTGTCCGGGTAACTGTATCCAAGCTGGGTGATTATCTGGAGGAATGGTACGGCAAAAATTTCCAGGAGCAAAAACTGTAATCTCAGTTTTAGAGTTATCAGATCTGTCAATCCAAGTTGTTAATCGGCAAACTCCTGGTTGAGGCCGTATCCCTGATGTAATTGGGCTGTACCAACGTAATAGAAATGATTTTTCCTCTCCTACAACCAGATCATCTAAAGAGTTGGCAGGTTTAATAATGTTGAACAAGAAGTTATTGTCTCCTGCAAAAGGTAGGCCATATCTTAGATCTTCTAGTTCTCCGTTGAGTCCTGCCAAGATGCGATTGCACAATTCTTGTTCTGCCTTAATTCCTACCACTATGTCTAGATTAACTAATACTTCTCGACGCACAGGCGCGATCCAATATTTTGCGCCATAGGTCTTTTTGGCCAGTTCAGCACCCGATGCACCAACCGGATATTGATGTAACTGTTGGGATAAAATTGCCAATTCTGGTTGTTTTACTTGTGCGATAGCAATTTCCATCTCTGGCAAGTTCTCTCGCATCAGGGTTACAGGAGTTGTGAGTTCCGCACGCTGTTCGATCGCCGCAAGATTGAGCAGTAGTCCATATATAGTGGAAGGAGATGGAATGGGGGTCGTTGAGCGATATCCCCCTGATTGAAATGGACGAAATGCAGCAAAAGGTGCTTGAAGTCGGAGAAACATTTTTATTCTCCTAAGAATGCATTGGCGAGTGCATCAAGTAAAGCTTCAGGATTAGCAAATAGATGAACACCTGCTTCATCAAGTTTGGTTTTAGTTTCAGCATCCAAATTACGAACAAGTTCACCACCTATCCAAAACTGATTACCAGGAAGATCACAGTCGGCTTCCTCTGCTTTCCCAATTCGTTGAACTAGTTCAGGAAATGCGCCCTCAGGGTCAAAGCCATAAGTATTGAACCCTGCTACTAACTTCGGTGTCAGTCTTGCAACAACGGAACGAGGAGCAAATTCGTAATAAGCTCTTGCATGGCCACCTGCTACGCCGTTTAGCTGCGCGATCGCCTTTAGCAAAGCTTTTGCCCAATCTGGCTTGGCAAGACAATCTCTTTGGGACAATGCAAAGGGATACTGGTAGGCTGTGTGGGTTACCTCCCGATGAAGCAAGGCAGAACTACCAGAATTTTGCCAGGGACTAGTTCCAGCGTTTTTAGGAGATTGATGAAAAACAGCATCATACTTATACGGGCTGAGAGCCACTGCCATATTGCAGCGGAATACACTATCCCGCTTGAGAGGTGGCAAATCTTTCTTCTTCTTTAAATCCTCTGGGAGTTTGGCAATCATGTAGCCGAACAAAAAATCATCGGCATACTTTTCGGCATTGGGCAGTTCCTTAAACTCAACAGCAAGCTGATCTTCGTCATGCAACCGAGTCCGATTGTGGGGAACATCAAGCGTGATCAAGGTTTCTCGCAAGGCATTGCGAATAGATTCAGGGCTGACAATGGCGTACTTTGCCCCATCCTTACTAATTTTCTGTAGAATAGTACGATTTTCTTCAGATTCACCGCGATAGTTCCCAGATGGAGCAGGATAGGTCAAAACAGTGGCAAACAGATTTAGATTACTCATAGTGGTTGAAAAAGCTGGAGTGAACACCACACCCAATGGGCATCAGAGGTAACGTCAAAACTTAGGCAGCAGATTCTTGAGCTTGCTTAGAATCTTTGGAAGGAAGGGGAAACTGACTCGACAGTGCCAAAAGTGTCAGAGCACGAATTTCATCAGTTTTGCTATATAAGGCTTCTGCAAATTGGACAAATTCTGATTCTTTGACCCGGGGGTATAGGGACGAGACAAAGTAGTCAATAAAAGCTTGCTGGTCAGTGCGTGACCTCACTGACAAAAACGCCTCATTGACAACCTTCTCCTTCTTCTCGTTATAGTCTTTTTCCTTCTTTGGATTACCTTTGCATTCATCCCAAGTTAAATCATACTTGGAGGCAAGTTTCCCAAGCACATAACCTTGGCAAACTTTGTAGACAATCTTGGCATAATCTCTAACTTCTTTCATTTCTTTCACTTTAACCTCGTGTTCAAATAGCATTCGCGCATCATGGCTAAAGGCAGAATCCTGTAACCATCGACGTGGGACTCGACTCAACAATGCATCAAACTCAATCCAAGCAGGTACTTCTTTGAGACGATCAGGTTGATCTGGGTCAGGTTGCGATCGCAGTAAATTCAACAACCGTTGTTTGCGAAACCAATGACACCAATACAGTCGTTGTAAATTGCTATAACGATCAATGGTGCTTTCAATCGCTTCGACATAGCCAATCGAGCGAATCTTGACACCGCTTGTACTAACCTTCTCTGCTTGAATGATTTCAGCACCCAAAACTAGATCATCTAGTTGTTTGCCCTTGCGCCCAATTCGATCTTTCAAGAGACGCAATAAATCTAATGCACTCTCCTCTGGCACATCAATTACTGCTTCTCTTGGCAAAAAGCGTCGTCGCGGCCACGGATCATTATTTCTATGATTCTGTAAAGCATCACAAAACTCTTCACAAAATAGCGAGAGGTTCGCTACATCAGGTACTGCAATGGCATAACCGACTTGTTCTGGTTTACCTTCTGAATCGGTAACCATTGGACAATAGACCTGAGAAACAAATACCCAAAAGTGCAGCAAAAATTGATATTTCACCTGATCTTTAGTGGGTACATTCTCTGCATTGATGGCTGCTGAACCTAGAAAATACTGCCCTGTTTGCCCTGTAGATTTCTCCGATTTCTGTAAGCTCTTCCATTCATCACTGTCTTTGGTGTAGCCCTTTTCCCAACGCTCCTCTACGAAAGGGTTACGGGTTGCAGGTACTCCCCGCACAATATTCCACACCATATCTCGCCAGAGCTTAATCCACAGCCCTCGATTTGGTTCTTCGCTGGAGAGATCAAGCGCTGGTAGAAAAGCTGCTTTGGGTTGAAGCACGGAGTAGTGGTAAATCTTGATTGTTTTGACTTTTCCCTTTTCATCAGTGATTTCCTTCTCTTCAATTCGATCAGCATCTTTAACCTTATTTTGCGTCGATCGCTCATCCTTAAACGCATCATAGGTGTAATCAAACAAGGCTTTCAGCCCCGCTTCATTTAGCCGAATCGTGACTCCAAATTCATCCAAACTATCCTGATCGAACTCAACAATGGCACCAGATTTCTGTCGCTCATTAAACCAAGATTGTTTATCGAGATAGTAAAGACAGAGAACTAACCCTGCCAAACCTGCTCGGTGCTGAGCAGAAGGTAATTCAGCCAATTGATAGGACAATTCCAAAACGTCACTCATGTGCCATACCCCCGTTTTGGGCAATAAAATTCATCCCTTGCTAATGCAATATACTTCGGCATCCAACTAGGTCGATCTTCATCAGGATATAAAAACTTCCTAGATTTCAATACCGGTAAAATCAAGTCATCAAAGGGTTCTTTGGCATTGATTCGAGTCTTGAGGAGATCGAGATCGCGCCACAAAATTGCATTAGTGGTGAATTCCTCTTCATTACCACGAAATGATTGAGTGGTTGCCCAATAACCACTGGTAATGAATGAAGACTCTTCCCTAACCTGAGATTCATCGGGTGAATACTCCAATAAAGCCTCCGCGAGTTCATAAGGACTGACTTCACCTGAAACTTTCTGAATAAATTGCTGGACTTTACTGTTCTCACCTTTTTTGAGATCTAACTCAAAATCCTGATATGGTTTAATTTTGCCTTCCGGTGGAGCATAAACATAAATCTGAGAGCGAAAATCAGCGGGACGCTCGGAAGAACGATTGGAGCGCCCAAATCTTTGTACTAATGATGAAATAGGAGCTAGTTCTGTAATCAATACATCGGCATCCAGGTCTAGTGACATCTCGCATACCTGAGTGGTCACTGCAACCACAGGTTTTTGCTTCTCCGTTTTACTGAAGGCAAATCGATCAACAGTTTCGCGATGGCGATCTTTCCGGTCTATCAACTTAAAGCGACTGTGATAGGTTAAGACCTCGATTCCAGCTTGCGTTAGGGTATTGGAGATTTGGCGACAGCGATCGACATTGTTCACTACCCACAAAACACAGTTTTCATCAGCATAGGCTTGCTTCACAATGCTTTCTGCTTCTGCCTGATCAGCGATAGATTGAATGACATACCGATTCCGTTGTTCAATCTGCTCTAGTTCGGCATCATCCTCGGCTGAAAAGACTTCTAACTGAAGTCCATGTTTCGCTTCTAACAAAGTATCCCGCCTGACTTTAGGTAGGGTTGCTGTTAGGCAAAGTACTGGAATATCAAAATTCTTCAGCAAATTTTGTAAGTGTCCAAACATCCGAGGTGAGAAGCTGTGAATCTCATCAATGACGATCGCTGAATCTGCTAAAACAGGCAATAGACATATACTGCCGTAGCTATGCGTCAAAAATGATAGAAACTGATCGACAGTTGCCGAGAAAAATCGCTTACCCCAATAACCCAACGCAAAGAGCCGCGCATCAGTGGTAAAGTCCTTATCCTTGACCGAATTACTACCCTCTTCAGGATTTTCTGCCATTGCTTGTAGCTCATAAGTTGCGGTGCCTGTCAGCAAACTTGCGTCAGTTTCCGGTGCCCAAGCCACATAATCTTTAAACCCTTCAGTGGCAGTTCCTCTCGTGGGGTAGAGAAAGATAATGTGACCAACATCATAGGTCTCCACCATCTTTTGCAACCACTTATAGGCAAAGATAGTCTTCCCGGTGCCACATCCACTCAAAAGCAAAGCGCGATTTGCTAAAAACTCAGCTTTCTTCTGAAACTCCTTCAACTCAAACTTGCCAAACTTCTCTCGAATCTGTTGATAGCGTTTTTGCAAAATCTCATCTTCAATTTCCTGTGCTGTTACTTTAGGACGGTGCAAATACTTGTCAACCCATTCAACAATTGCTTCAGAACTTTTGGTGCGAAACACACCAGAAGCAACGGAATCGGCTGCAATTAAACCAGCTTTGACTGCCAGCAAAAGGGAACGTTTGGGTTGTCTTTCTGAGTTATCAGTCTTAGACTTGAATCGAGGAGGTTTCAGGCTTCTCGTTAGAGCCTTACCACTTTCCTCAGCAGCCCGCATAATACCCAGCCAGAAGCCACTATCAGCAATCCATTTGTCTGGTAACTCACCTGTGAATTCAGGAATTTCTGCAATTGCAGCAACCTGCTGAAGAATGTTATTAACCTCTGGATGCAGCCCTGTAAAATCGGATGCATTTAGATAAAGCTCTATTTCATCCCCTGGTTTGAGTCCTTTGGCCGTTGACCAGTCCTCTGGATGTGCCTTCAAGTGGTGCGATAAAACTGCCGCCGTGATGATTTCCAAATCTAATGGCAGCGGGCTAGCCTTTAGCCAGTCTCGAATCTGTGGCAAATGTAAGATCAAGGTACTGATAGTTTCATGCCGCAATGCCTGTTGTTTCCGTTGTTTCAACACAGCTTCATAGAAATGAGCATTTGCCTTGCCAATATCATGAAACAAAGCAGCAAGATACAGATGGTGTAAGAACTCATCAGCATCCGTCACTTTAACCCTCTTCAGTCACTCTAAGCAGAGGAAAAGATAAGTTGCAGGTTTAATCGCTGCACTGAAGGACAGATGAACTGATTCATAGGACGGATCAATTGCTCAAATGCAGTATGC
>NZ_JBLZFX010000161.1:0-7468 GCF_050753345.1 Alkalinema pantanalense CENA528
AACGCAGCAGGCTTGTGGAACTTCTACTTAGATGCAGCATAAGTTAGATAACAGTCAGGGCAAACCCTGTCCCAGAGCTGGTTTTATTTCCCAACAACTCTAATCCTGGAATGTTGAACGGGTGAATGTTCCTGAAGTGGCGACTACCCTTAAAATAGGATGTCTAGATGAGATGTCTGAGTGACTTCAGGTATCTCAGTCGCCCTCCCTCTTATTGACCCGTCATTCCCTGGAGCCAATGCAACCGACTGATCCGAGCAAGTTTACCGAAAAAGCATGGGAAGCCATCGTCCAGTCCCAAGATGTTGTTCGTCGCTATAAGCACCAGAACTTGGAAGCTGAGCATGTGATGGTGGCGCTGCTGGAACAGGCCGATGGTCTGGTGGGCAAGGTGCTGACTAAGGTGGGCGTAGATGTTACCCGCTTTTTCCAGCAGATTGACGACTTTACCCAGCGGCAACCGAAGTTAGGGGCAGTTGACCAGTTGTATGTGGGCTATAGCCTAGAAAAGTTGCTTGATCGGGCGGAAATTGCCCGAAATGCCGCCCAAGAGACCACGATCGGAGTGGAACATTTACTGCTGGGCTTTACGGCTGATCCGCGCTTGGGGATTCGGCTATTTCGGGCCTTTAATTTGGATGGGAAGCAGTTGGAAGCAGCCATTAAAGACGTCAAGGCGACCCAAAAGGCATTAGAAGCGGCGGGGGAATCGGGCAATCGGGTTGCGGGTTTACCCAGCGGGGGATCGGGTGGTAGTCAAACTTCGGCATTGGAACGCTTTGGCCGGGATCTGACGGAACTGGCGCGGGAGGGCAAGATTGATCCCGTGATTGGTCGCGATGAGGAAATCCGACGCGTCATTCAGGTTCTCTCGCGGCGGAGTAAAAATAATCCGGTATTGATTGGCGAGCCAGGAGTGGGCAAAACGGCGATCGTGGAAGGATTGGCTCAGCGCATTATTGATGGGCAGGTGCCGGAGTCGTTAAAGGATCGGCAATTGATTTCCCTGGATATGGGATCACTGATTGCCGGAGCTAAGTACCGGGGCGAGTTTGAGGAACGACTGCGGACGGTGCTCAAGGAAGTCATGGCCTCGGAGGGGCAGATCGTCCTATTCATCGACGAATTACATACGGTGGTGGGAGCCGGGGGCAACCAAGGCACGATGGATGCCAGTAATTTGTTAAAGCCAATGTTGGCGCGGGGCGAATTGCGCTGCATCGGGGCAACAACGCTGAATGAGTATCGTCAATTTATTGAAAAAGATGCAGCCTTGGAACGACGTTTCCAACAGGTCTTGGTGGAGCAACCCACCGTGGATGATACAGTGTCCATTTTGCGAGGACTCAAGGAACGCTATGAAGCCCACCATGGCGTCAAAATCGCGGATTCAGCCCTAGTTGCAGCTGCACATTTATCTTCCCGATATATTGCCGATCGCTTTTTGCCGGATAAGGCGATCGATCTGGTCGATGAAGCATCAGCAAAATTGCGCATGGAAGTGACTTCTAAACCAGCAGCATTGGAATCGTTGGAGCGACGGTTAGCGCAGTTAGAGATGGAAAAGCGATCGTTGGAGGATGAGAGCAAGTCTCCAACCGCATCGGCATCGGCCAAAAGTCGGGTAGAAAAGATTGAAAAAGAGATTGCAACATTAGAGGTGCGAAAAAATGATCTCAGTAGTCGCTGGGAAGCGGAAAAGCGATTGCTAGATGAACGTAATGAGGAGTTGAAAAAGGAAGAACAATTACGCAACCAAATCAAACAGGCAGAGCGAGAGTTTGATTACAACAATATGTATCGCTTCCGCTATGAACTAGAGAAATTAGAAGCAGAGCGGGCCACGCGAGAAGAGGAAATCACAAAATTGCAAGCCCAGGGTTCAACCTTAGCACGGGAACAGGTGACAGAGTCGGATATTGCAGAGATTGTGGCCAAATGGACAGGGATTCCGGTCAATCGGCTGATGGAGTCAGAACGGCAAAAGTTACTCAACCTAGAACGGCATTTGCATGGTCGAGTCATTGGGCAAAATGAAGCGGTCGAAGCGGTCGCGGCAGCAATTCGGCGAGCCCGATCGGGCATGAAGGATCCCCACCGTCCGATCGGATCATTTTTATTCATGGGGCCCACGGGCGTCGGAAAAACAGAGTTGGCGAGGGCGTTAGCGGAAATTTTGTTTGACGCAGAAGATGCCATGATCCGACTGGATATGTCGGAGTACATGGATAAGAGTTCAGTGATGCGGGTGATTGGGGCACCTCCAGGCTATGTGGGCTACGAAGAAGGCGGGCAACTGACGGAAGCAGTGCGGCGCAAACCCTATTCGGTAGTGCTGTTTGATGAGGTAGAGAAAGCCCACCCAGATGTGTTTAATATTCTGCTGCAAGTATTGGATGACGGGCGAATTACGGATGGTCAAGGCCGTACCGTCAGCTTTAGTAATACCGTAATTGTGATGACAAGTAATATCGGTAGCGAATACATTTTGGAAGTAGTCGGAGATGATTCGCGATATCACGAAATGGAAACACGGGTAATGGCAGCGTTGCAAAAGCATTTTCGTCCAGAATTTCTGAATCGGATTGACGATACAATTTTGTTCCATCCGTTGAGCCGTCAGGAATTGAGCAGCATTGTAGGCTTACAAATTCAAAAAATTGCTGAACTGTTAGCAGATCAAAAAATTTCATTGGAAATTACCGATGTAGCCAAGGTGTACATTGCCGATGCAGGCTATGACCCAACCTATGGGGCTCGGCCTTTGAAGCGAGCTATTCAACGACAGTTGCAGAACCCGATCGCGACGAAGTTATTGGAAAATACGTTTTCAGCGGGAGATACGATCGTAATTGATTGTCGGGACGGGAAGTTAACATTTGGTCGCAAGGTGAAAGTAGACAAGAAGGAAGAGGTACCTGTTTCCTAACGTGTGAGATGGATTCATTAGATCAATAAACTGTGGGAGACTTTTGTCATCAAAAGTCTCTCCATTGTTTTGTAGATTTTTGGTTTGTCTATGATTTTTTGGTACACAACTTCCGTCTGAATATGATTTTTGCGGTATTTCCAGAGATAGATTTTGCCGCACAATGGGTAGTCTGAATAAATCAATTAATGATCAATCAAATATTGAATCTTTTCTAAATTGGTTGCTCTTGAATTGGTAGCACTCTTTGAGGCGTCGGAATCGTAGCTTCTCTGATTTTTCGTAGGTTACATTGATTTGATTTCAGTAATCTTACGATTTTTCAGACTTTATTTTGTCTTTATTCAGTCTTTCACACTCGCTTCTCATTGTTGCTTTGTCCCTATCTTCGCTCTTGAGCTTCTGCGAGATTTAAGTATGCTTCTCAATTCCATTACGCAATCCGATAAGCTTGGCTCTGTCTATCAGCAATTAATGCTATTAGAGCAGGAAAACCAATGGATGAAAGAGGCACTACGAGAAGCTTACGATCGCTTAGCGATCGCGGCAGAACGGCAACTCAAAACGGTGAATACACGGAATAGTATTTCAGCAGCCTTTTCGCGGGCGGTAGGAATTCGCTATGAACTGCAAAGAAGCCAACGAAAACCCCTCACCCCCAACCGGACAGAATCCATTCCATCGGAGCAAGAGCAGTTTCTACAATCGATTTATGATGGCGTGGATTATCCCATCTTTGTGATTGACGTGGTGGACAAGAACCAGTTTCGCTATGTCGGTTGGAATCGATCGGCAGAACGGGTATCCGGCTTGACGAGTGCAGAGATCGCAGGCAAAAGCTCTGAGGAAATTTATGGACTTGACGCTGGAACGTCAGAAAAACAACGATTACAGCAAGTCATTCAAACGGGTTTGCCCTTGCAGTACGAAGAGTCGATTGCCTCTCAAGGACGACTGAGTTGGTGGATGACCACGCTGAATCCACTGAAGGATGAGACAGGACAGGTATATCGCATTATTGGCACAGCCTTTGACTGGACCGATCGTAAACGTCATGAAGAGGCATTGCGATTGGTCGTAGATGGAACCAGTGCCAGTACGGGGAATGAGTTTTTCCGATCGTGCGTGAAATTTTTGGCAGAAGCCCTGCAAATGCCCTTTGCGTTTATTACGGAATTTATTGATGAAACGCGATCGCGAGCAAGGATGCTGGCGGTGTGGGCTGGGGAGGATTTTGCCCCCAATTTTGAATATGATCTCACAGGAACGCCCTGTGCCATCACGGCAAAAGATGGGTTTGCAAGGTTTCCCAAGTCATTACAAACTCTCTTTCCAGAAGATCAAGATTTGGGGACTTGGGGGGTTGACAGTTATTTGAGCATCGCCCTCGTAGACAGCCATGGCCATTGGTTAGGGACGATGGGCGTTTTGCATACTCAGCCGATGGATGAGCAGGATCAGATTCAAGAATCGATTTTGCGAATTTTTGCAGCACGGGTTGGAGCAGAAATTGAACGAAAGCAGACGGAAGCCATTTTACGGCAGCAAGAAACGCAATATCGGGGGATTTTTGAAACGGTCACCGATGGGATTGTGATTACGGATCTAGAAACTCAAACAGTGGTCGAAGCCAATCCAGCAGCTTGTCGGATTTATGGTTATGCCTATGAAGCTTTAATTGGACTAGATGCCGCAAATGTTGTCGTTCCGGAATATCGGTTTCAGTTAGATCGATTGTTTACTTCTATTCACCAAGGGCAAATCTTTGCAGCGGAGTCTAAGTTTCTGCGGCAGAATGGCTCGATCTTTGATGTAGAGGTCATTGGCACACCTTATCTATATCAAGGAAAGCCCCATGCCTTATCGGTCGTACGAGATATCAGCGATCGCAAGCTCACAGAAACAGCGCTAAAAAAACAACAACGAGAATTTCGTCAGTTAGCTAAAAACATTCCCGGAATCCTTTACCAGTTTGTGCTCTACGCAGATGGTTCCCAGGCGTTTACCTATGTCAGTCCTCGCTGTTGGGATATTTATGAGATTTCGCCGGAGGTTGCTGTTGCGGATCCTCATGCTTTGTGGGGATTAGTGATTCCGGAAGATGTCTCTGCCCTAAATCAGTCCGTAGTAGAATCGGCACAAAGCTTGCAACCCTGGTTTTCCGAGCATCGCATTCAAACGGCTTCAGGAAGAGTCAAATGGATTCAAGGACGATCGATTCCCACCAAGCGGGAGAGTGGGGACATTATTTGGGATGGGTTTTTATTTGATGTGACCGATCGCAAGGAGGTAGAAAAGGCGCTTAAACAGTCGGAATCGCGATCGCGGCGACAAGCCATTGATTTGGCGATCGCGATTAAGGAACTGAAGCACGCCCAAACCCAGCTCGTCCAAAGTGAGAAGATGTCTTCGTTGGGGCAGTTGGTGGCGGGAGTGGCCCATGAGATTAACAATCCCACCAGTTTTATTTATGGCAATTTGAGCCATGTAGATGCCTATGCCCAGGGTGTTTTGGGTCTGTTGAAACTGTACCAACAGCATTATCCCAATCCTGCCTCAGAAATTCAGGATTGGGCCAAAGCAATTGAGTTAGATTTTCTGGTGCAGGATTTTCCGAAGACGCTGCGATCGATGCAAGAAGGCGCAGAACGGATTAAGCAGATCGTGTTATCTTTGCGGACATTTTCTCGGCTGGATGAGGCGGATTGCAAAGTTGCAGATTTGCACGAAGGCTTGGATAGTACATTGATGATTTTGCAGCATCGACTCAAGGCTAATGCCAATAAACCGAGCATTCAAGTGGAAAAGGCTTATGGAGATTTACCACCAGTCAAGTGCTATGCGGGGCAGTTGAACCAAGTGTTTATGAATCTGTTGGCCAATGCGATCGATGCAGTAGCAGAGAAATTTCCCAAGGTGGATTTGGAAGCAACGGAGCAACCGAAGATTACAATCGTGACGGAGATCAGTAAGCCGGGATGGGTCAAAATTATAATCGCAGATAATGGGGTCGGCATTGCTCCAGAATATCGATCGCGGTTGTTTGATCCGTTTTTCACAACAAAGCCCGTGGGCCAAGGAACAGGCATGGGGCTTTCAATTAGCTACCAAATTGTCACGGAGAAGCATCGGGGAACCTTGCGTTGTCGATCGGCCAAATCCGGGGGTGCGGAGTTTGTGATTGAGATTCCGATCGATCTAGATACGGTCGCTATGGAGTAGTTTCCGATGATTTCGATCGACGAAAGACCCCCATCATCGACAATCCAGTGATCAATAAACCCAAACTACCTAATCCATTGAGCACAGGGTAAATGGCCTGTAGTCCAAACAACTCGCCCGTATGGATACGCATCAGTAACCACAAAAATCGTTTAGTTCCTAGCCAATCCGACAAAATGGGATAGGCCATTCCAGTAATGGTAGTGAGAAAAAACGGAATACAAGTAATCAAAGCTAGCGATCGATGATATCGACGAAATGCTCGAATTAACATGGGGCTGAAGAAATCCTAAAATGCTGTCTAGAGTCTGGCGTGACTGCGTATCTTTAGGAAGGGAGACAGCAGGAAGATTTATCGGTTCTTGACACGGAGAGGCTGAGTTTAAAGCTCTGATATTTTGGGATAACCAAGTTTGGTAGTAAGCTATTAATCCACATCAATGCAGCAGTGCTGCCTACCCTCAGCATTGCTGCATTGACATTGCATGCATATTCATCAGTTAGTAAAGACTAACTCGATATTTGCCACGACCAGCGGGATAGAGTGATGTCACAACGATAAAATAAGTCTCATCACTGGGAAGTTCGGCCCGTTCAATTTGAACGCGATACAGTTTGTCTTTGTCGGAGTAGGTGTTAATCAGTTCACCTTTAGCATTAACCAGATAGACCAATGGAATGAAGTCAGCACTGGGAGTATCGACCCGGATGTTAACAATCTGACCTTTTTTGCCTGTAAATTCGTAGGCGGCAAAGGGACGTTTGCTATCTGTGAAGCGAGGGCTCTTGTCATTGAGTGAACCTTCTTTATCTAAAAGATAGTTCGTTCGATCGTCCCTGACTACGAGACTGTAGCGACCGATATCTTTTTCAGCGCGACTGGTCACCACGATCGCATAAATCCCGTCCTTAGGCAGACGATTGAACATAAAGGCACTTTTGGAATTATTACCTTCACCAAATCGTTTACCAATCACTCCGCCATCGGGATCAAAGAGGAATAGGGAAGGCGTTAATCCTAACCGTTTATCGTTGCTGCCCACCAAGCGGATTTGAATGGGTTCTTTAGCCTTACCATCGTAGAAATACACGTGGTAATAGCGGTTATTGGCAACCCGATCGAACTGAGATAATACGCCTGGTTTTGCCAGAGACTTGTCAATAAATTCAGGCGGTTTGGGCGTTGGGACAGAAGGAGGCGCTGGAGGAGGTGCTGGAGGGGTTTTTGGAGGAGGTGCGGAGCCTGAATCAACCGAAGGCGGTGGATTATCCCGTGGTGGTGCGGGGGGAAGTTCTTTGCGAGGAGGGGGCGCGATC
>NZ_JBLZFX010000162.1:0-7459 GCF_050753345.1 Alkalinema pantanalense CENA528
CCCCTACCCCCCTACCCGCCTACCCCTCTACGCAAACACAACCGTCCGATTGCCGTAGACCAAAACCCGGTGTTGCAAATGCAGCCGCACCGCCCGCGCCAGGACAATCCGCTCCAAGTCCTTGCCCTTGCGAATTAAATCCTTCACATTGTCCCGGTGGCTGACTCGGATCACATCCTGCTCAATAATCGGCCCCTCATCCAAATCCGGCGTGGCGTAGTGGGCCGTGGCACCGATGATTTTCACTCCCCGATCGTAGGCCCGTTGGTAGGGATTGGCCCCTGCAAAGGCAGGCAAAAAGGAATGGTGAATATTAATCACCCGGGGAAATTTCTGGACGAAATCCGAGGACAACACCTGCATATATTTCGCCAGCACGACTAAATCGATTTGGTATCGCTGAAGGATTTCCAGTTGTTGGGCTTCCTGGGCCAGTTTGGTGTCCGGGGTAATCGGCAGGTGGTGGAAGTCAATGCCAAACTGTTGGGAGATCGGTGCGAGATCTGCGTGGTTGCTAATCATCACGGGAATTTCCGCATCCAGTTCCCCCGCTTGGTGCCGCCAGAGCAGATCGAGTAAACAGTGATCCTGCTTGCTGACCCAGATGGCAATCCGAGGCAGCCGATCGGAAAAATGCACCTCCCAATGGGCTCCCAAGGGATTGGCGATCGCCCCTAGGGCGGGATGAATCACATCGCGGGGCAGGTTAAAGCCCTCCAACTGCCACTCAATCCGCGTCAGAAACAACCCCGCCGAAAAATCCGTATGCTGATCCGCCTGGATAATATTGCCGCCATTGGAGTAAATAAAGTTGGCCAGTTTCGCGACCAGACCCTTCTGATCGGGACAAGACAGCAGCAAGGTTGCAGTGGGAGACATGGTGGAGATGGACTTTTAGGAAAAACTTCAATCTTCCACTATAGGCAAAAAATCCCGTTTGAGGGCGATCCTAGGGAGAGTTTGGGGTGGGAGAGCTGTTTGGGGTGGGAGAGATAGAAGGATTTACGGTAGGAGTTGGAGTCGGGCTGGGAGAACTACTACTAGGATTTGCGGTGGGAGAGCTAGTAGGGGTGGGAGCGGGAGTCGCCTTGACAGGCGTTGCTTTCCATTCTGAGAGGGGACGGGTAACAGCACTTTCAAACGTCGTCGGGACTAGCAACACCGTTAGCTCGGCTTTGGGATCGGACGGTGGGTCTACGATCGCGTACAAGGCTGTGCGATTGAAATTGGATTTCCCTAACACCAGCGTATGATTTTTCTGGTCTGCCAACCAAATTTCCACCGTGGCAAGGGGCTGGTCGAGGCCAAATTCCGCCCGCCGATCGGCAGCCGTAGGCAGTGCTCGTGCCGATTGGCCGGTAGCGATTAAATTGGTCAAAAAGGCAATCGCGGCATCGCTGGCGGGGGTCTTTTCCGGTGAGAGCATTTGCCATTGATTGCCCTGCTTTTCAAAGACCAGGGTCTGGACTAACGTTTTCAGCGTTAAAGCCCGAATCTCAGATTCTTGTAGGTTAAAAATTGGCTGATTGCCCGTCGTTTCCGTGGCTGGAGGCGTTGGCTTCCGGCTTTCTAGCACATACACACCCACGCCCAAGAGCGCTGCAACCAGCAGTAAAATTAAAGGCGATCGCTGAAATTTCATCTTGCCGAACTTCTTGCCAAATTGGACTTATAGTAGTACAAATGTACGATATGTTTTAAGCAATGATGAAATTATGCACAGGTTTGGCCCTCGATCGCGCACCCGATCTCTAGCTCGACTGGTCAGTCGATCGCTAACTCTCCGGCAGCAATGCCAAAATCTGATTCACAAACGCCTCGTGATCAATCACGGGCTTAGAAATGTAGCCATCCGCGCCACTTTTTGCTAGAAAGGTTTCCCGATCGCCATCCATGGCGTGGGCCGTGACTAGAATAACAGGGAGGTGGGCGGTGTCAGGATTATCCTTCAGCATTTGGGTCAGCCGGATCCCATCGACGGATTTGCCCTGATACATGCTGCGGGACAGAGAGACGTCCATTAGCACAATATCAGCTTGCTTCGCTTGCGTGATTTGTAAAACTTCTTCCACGTTTTCGGTGTGCTTGACCGCCAATCCCCCGCGTTTGGTGAGGATTTTTGAAAAAACACGTGCATTGATTGGGTCATCTTCAACTAATAAAACAGTTTTCATCCCTATCACCTAGATCCTGGGCACCCGATTCGATTAGCATCTACAGTTTGTCAATGGTCCTACACGAGCCTCTACCCAACAGCCTCCACTGCCAGAGTGCTTGCCAACGGATCAAGTCAAAATCTAGACTCTCATCTCATCAAACTGCCATACAGCTTACCGGATAAAAATTCATTCAAACTTTTCCATCTATGATTCAATTCAGCAAAATCCACAATCGGGTTTTTACTGAGATGGCTTAAAAATCCTTTTTTCCAAATCGTACCTTTCCAAAACTATGTTAAGAGTGGGTACGAGTACTCCTATCCATCCACCTTTCGCGAAATTTCACAGGAACCCCCGTCCATGGCTAAGCAGTTAGATATTCTCCAAACAGGGCAGGTGATCTCCACCGCGCTGCATACAGAAATGCAGCAGTCCTACTTGGAATACGCCATGAGCGTGATTGTGGGGCGTGCCTTGCCCGACGTGCGTGATGGCCTCAAACCCGTGCACCGCCGGATTCTCTACGCAATGCATGAACTGGGACTGACCCCCGATCGCCCCTTCCGGAAATGCGCCCGTGTCGTGGGGGATGTGCTGGGTAAATACCATCCTCACGGCGATCAGGCGGTCTATGATGCCCTGGTGCGGATGGTGCAGGACTTTTCCAGCCGCTATCCTCTGCTGGCGGGCCATGGCAATTTTGGCTCCGTGGACAACGATCCACCCGCAGCCATGCGCTACACCGAAACCCGCTTGGCTCCGATCAGCAATGAGTCCATGCTGACGGAAATTGGCGATTCCACAGTAGAGTTTATTGGCAACTTCGATAACTCCCAACAGGAACCCACCGTCCTTCCGGCGCAGCTCCCCTTTTTGCTGCTCAACGGATCCTCAGGGATTGCCGTGGGGATGGCGACCAATATTCCGCCCCACAACCTGGGGGAAGTGGTGGATGGCCTGATTGCGCTGATCGACAATCCCAACTTGACCGATGAGAAATTGCTGGAGATTATTCCGGGGCCAGATTTTCCCACGGGGGGTGAAATTGTTGGGACGGATGGCATTCGGGAAGCGTACCTAACCGGGCGGGGCAGTATTCCCATTCGGGGCATCACGGATATTGAAGAAATCCAGGTCGGGAAGGGCAAACATCGGAGATCGGCGATCGTCATCACAGAACTGCCCTACCAGGTGAATAAAGCCGCACTGATCGAAAAAATTGCGGAACTGGTAAATGCGGGTAAGTTGGAGGGAATTTCCGATATTCGCGATGAAAGCGATCGGGAAGGCATCCGCGTCGTGATTGAGCTGAAGCGGGATACGAACCCCAACAAGATTTTGCAAGGGTTATATAAACAAACATCCCTGCAAAGTAATTTCGGTACGATCATGCTGGCCCTATCCGAGGGGCAACCGCGCCAGATGCCTTTGCGGGAACTGCTCCAGGAATTTCTCACCTTCCGGGAAGAGACCCTGACCCGTCGCTATCGCCACGAACTGACCCAGCACGAAAACCGAATTCACCTCGTGGAAGGCTGGCTGGAAGCGCTGGCGAATCTTGACGATGTGATTGATATCCTGCGCAATGCACCCGATGGAACCAGCGCCAAGCTGGAATTGCAAAATCAGTTTGACTTTAGCGATCGCCAAGCCGATGCGATTTTAGGCATGCCGCTGCGCCGTTTGACGGGATTAGAGCGCCAGAATTTACAAACTGAGTTTGAGGAGTTAACCACTAAAATTACCGACTTGAAAAAACTGTTGAGCGATCGACGGGAATTGCTCAAGGCATTAAAGAAAGAATTTCGCCATTTGAAAAAGCAATTTGGTGATGCGCGGAAAACCCGAATTCTCAACCTTGGGACTGCGCCCACGGCCCCAACGGAATCGGCCAAAACATCGGCCAAGCGAACGAGTGTGCCCCCAGAAGTTCGGGGCGAAGAGACCTTGGCACCAAACGTAGCGAAGGCGGAAAAAAGTCGCAAAGCTTCGCCAAAAACCGCGATCGAAGAAGTTGAATTATTTGCGGTGGAAGAAGATCAGGAAACCGTCGTCGAATTGACACAAAAAGGCTACATTCGTCGCGTTAGTCCCAAAACCTATCAACGCCAGCAACAAAAAACTGCTGAAATAGAAAAACCAATTCTAGAAGAGTTTGAAGATATCGTCATTCAGACAGAATTTACAACAACGGCGGAAACGCTAGTGGTCTTGACCCGCAATGGTAAAGCCTTTCCACTGAGTGTGCGCGACATTCCCCAAACGGCAGCTCGCACGAAGGGTGTGCCTTTAGTGACGCTATTGCCGCCTAATTCTGGTGTTGGAGCCGATACGAGTGCGATCGTGACGACTTTCTTCTTGCCAGAGGACTTAGACAGTCAAGCCCTGCTGCTGTTAACGACTCAGGGCAAAATGAAGCGCATTGTCTTAACAGAATTCCAGGACATGACCAATCGTGGCCTGATTGCCACCAAGCTCAAGGATGACGATACGGTTCTGTTAGCGGGCTTTGTGGAGGAAGGCGATCAGGTTGTGATCTGCACCAGTACGGGGCGCGTCATTCGCATTGAGGTGAACGAAGACACCTTTCCGATCTCCAATCGCACCTCCGTAGGAAGCCAAGTCACCAAGCTGTTGAAGCTGGAACGCTTTGTTGGTTGGGCGATCGCGGGCTATGAAGACGATTTCCTGATGCTGTCTGAGCAAGGCTACGGCAAGCGCATGACCGTCGGCGATCTGAAACTTTGCAGTCCCGGTGAATTAGGGCAGAATGTCTTCCAATTCACGAACAAATCCGATGCACTCTTGGGCATGGTGGTGGCATTCCCCGCCACCCACACGCTGGTTCTGACCAGTGATCCCTACGTGGTCAAACTGCCGATCGAAGCGGTTCCCTTGGGCAATCGTATGGATAAGGGAGAAAAACCTTTTAAAGTGACCAAGGGGGAAAAGCTAACAGATCTGATTCTGCCGATCGTGCCCTATGGAGAGCTAGACGACGAGTTCTAAAGCAACCCGTTCTACCCCCCTGGCTCAACCGATCTCACCCACAGGGCGAGGCCACCGCCCCGCCCCCGTGCGGCAATGTAGCGATCGGTCACTGCGAAAAAGGCAAAAAAAGGCAATTGGCCGATCGGTAATTCATCAAAAGCTTTGCCCCGCTGGGGAGATGGGAATTTGCCGTTGTAGAGGGTTTGTCCCAATACCTGCACTTGCAAGTGGAGAAAATCAAAGGCCAGTAGATTTTTTTTGCGGAGATAGCGGGCTGGCCCCGTTAACCGCAGGCTGACGAGTCCGACTTGCAGTTGATTGGCAATCGTTAAATTCTGGCCGAGATTGGCAACGGTGGTTGAGGGCCCGTTGGGAGCGAGTTCTGGTGCCGTCGCGCAATGCGTGGGTTCAGACAACGGCGCGAATTCCAGATAGGCTGGAACCCATTTGGGAAGATAAAACCCTGGCCCTAAAACAATGCCCGCCCGTCGGCGCACCCGCTTGGTTCCGGTGACAAAACACAGTCGCCATTTCCCGACCAAATCGGTGATGGGATAAAGCGTTCGTGACTGTTTGGTTACTTTCTCCGCTTGCAAAAGAGCCTGAACCACCTCTTGGGCCGCAGGCCGATCGCCCGAACTCGGTTGCGTAGCAACTTGGTACAACAGGTCGGCAAAGGAGCGATCGGGCATTCAGCCTCCTAATTGGGGAATCAACACAATCTATCAGCTTAATTATCTATCAACTTATTATCGCTGGGCGATCGCCGCCTCGATCGTATCGAAAACTCCCCCGTCTTCAAAGGTCTTTTGGGCCACTTGCCAGCCGCCATATTCATCAATTTTCGCGAGTTGTTTGACAGGCGTAAATTGCTTGGTCACGTCTGGATCTTTGGCTGCATCCCCGATCGGACGAAACCCGACCTTGGCAAATTCCCGTTGCGCTTCCGGTGTAAAGAGGAATTTGACAAAGGCATCCGCCACTTCTTTCGTGCCATGTTTTTCAACGTTTTGGTCAATAACCGCGATCGGAGTATCGATGGAGATGTTCGTCTCTGGCACCACAAAATCGAGTTTTTCACCCTTTTGCTTGGCGAGAATCACCTCATTTTCGTAATTCACTAAGGCATCTCCTTGGCCTTGGTTCACGAATGCATCTGTGGATTCCCGCGCATCTTTAGACAGCACGACCACGTTCTGAAACGCTTTCGTGAGTAGGACTTGGGCCTTGGCATCGTCATTACCCATTTTTTTCGCGTAATTCCACAAAGCGTAGTAGTTCCACCGGGCACCTCCGGAGGTTTTGGGGTTGGGCGTCACCCATTTCACATCCTCTCGGGCAAGATCGGCAAAGGATTTAATTCCCTTGGGATTGCCTTCGCGGATAATGATAGCGGCTACGGTTTCCGCCACAATGCCCTGATTGGGAACCCGTTCCGACCAATCCGCTTTGACCAAGCCTGCCTTAACCAGTTTATTGACATCGGCTCCGATCGCTAAATGCACCACATCCGCTTCTAATCCATCAATCACAGCGCGGGTTTGTGTGCCCGAGCTCCGTAGCTCTGCCGGAAGGTAACGGTTTGGCCATGGTCTTTTTTCCATTGCGCCTGGAATTTCGGAATGATGGCATCATGGGCCGCCTTCGGGACTGCATAACCCACGAGAGTCAATTCCACCGACTGGGAAGATCCCCCGGAATTGGCAGAGTTGACAGTGGCATTGGGCTGGTTCTGTCCTCCGGCGCAAGCTGCCAGCGCGATCGACAAGACAATCCCCATCAAAAAGGTGCTAACCCATCGCTGGCTACGGCTCCATCGCCCTTAAAAAACCTGTTGCACCCTACTTCCCAGCCTCTTGTTCTGCCTGTCCATAGAATCTCCTTGTTTAATCTACGGTAATTTGATCGGAATACCGTATTAAGTGTCCATCCTACAGAAGTAGCCTAGGAAAAGCAAGAAAAATCTACCCAATCCCGACCGACGAACCGTAGATTATTGAAATTGGAGTCGTTGACAAAAGACAAAAAAGGCTGGTTGACAAAGATACGAGTTAATTTGCCGATCGGTTTCTGTCAAGGTCAATCAAGGGCAAGTTGTTTTGGGGCGGAACAATTGCAAGCACGATCGGTCTAGAAAGGCATGGTGTTAAGGCATGGTGTTTTTGAAGCACTACCTTAATGATTCAAGCTCCGTAACTACTCAGGCTTAAAAAAATAAAGAGTTTTACCAAGAATCGTGAAAAAGCAGGTAATTTAGCATCATATTAGGGATTAGAGATTGAATCAGTGAGAGAACCAGGGCTTCAACC
>NZ_JBLZFX010000163.1:0-7292 GCF_050753345.1 Alkalinema pantanalense CENA528
CCCTACCCAATTGGGATTTTATTTATACGCTGTTCCCTTACGCACCAACGGCTTCCTTGGCAGCGTAGAGCACCTCAGCGGTGATTTCCGAAAGACCCCGATCGCGGGCAAATTTCTCGGTATTGCGTTTGACTTTGCCCCGCACAAAGCCGGGAATTTTATTCAGTTCCGCTAAGCCATCCTTGCTCCAGTTCATTTCGGAATCACTGGACAAGCCTTTGGTAATGACTTCCTTGGTATCGTGGCCCCCGAAGATTTCCAGCAGGTGATCTTCCATCCCTAGCGTGAAAGAGTTGTAGATTAGATCCACCAGTTGATTAGTGCCTTCGTAGCCCAACATCGGCTTATAGCCGATCGGGAAATTCTGCACATGGATGGGCGCAGAAATGACACCGCAGGGAGTATTCAACCGTTTCCCCACATGACGTTCCATTTGGGTACCGAAAATGGCCGCTGGTTCTACCCGAGCCACTGCATCACCCACGACGGTATGGTCATCGGTGATGAGAATTTCGTCGCAATATTCCGACACTTCATTGCGGAACCATTCTTCATCGTATTTGCAGAAGGTGCCCGCCCAGACGACGTGAATGCCCATTTCCCGCGCCAGAATTTTGGTGACGGCGGCGGCGTGGGTAGCATCGCCATAGACCACCGCTTTTTTGCCTGTTAGGTTTTGGCAGTCGATCGATCGAGAGAACCAAGCCGCTTGGGAGACAAATCGCGTTTGCTCGTCGATGAATTCTTCGTAATTGACATCCACACCGCGATCGTTGAGCAGCTTCTGAATGGCGCGGATAAAGCGAGCCGTTTCCACCACACCCATTGGGGTGATGTCGATACAGGGCATGCCAAAGGTTTGTTCTAAATACTGGGCGGTCATCGGTCCCAATTCACGGTAGGGCGCGATGTTGAACCAGGCACGGGAGAGATTCTTCAGTTCATGGACGGAAGCACCATCGGGGATCACTGCATTCACGGTGATTCCGAGGTCTTTCATCAATCGTTTGAGTTCCGTGCAGTCATGGTTATTGTGGAACGCGAGGGTGGAAATTCCCAAAATATTGACCGACGGTTCTGCAGTTTTGTCCTGGGGGAGTTCGCCTTTTTTTCGAGCCTTTTCGGTGTAGAACTCGATGATTTGGTGCAGAGTCCGATCGGCGGCTTGCAGTTCATTGACCCGATAGTGGTTCACATCCGCCAGCAGCACATCACTCTTGGCGTCAAGGCTGGCCCGATCTACAAAGTTTTGCAAGTCCTCTTGCAGGATGCTGGAGGTGCAGGTCGGCGTCAGGACAATTAAGTCGGGGTGTTCTTCGCGATCCTTTCGGGTGATATTGTCCACCACTTTTTCTTGGGATCCCCGCGCTAATACGTTGCGATCGACCACACTGGCCGTGACAGGTGTAAAGTTGCGATCGCGTTCTAGCATCGATCTCATGACATTGAAATAATCATCGCCTAAGGGCGCATGCATAATTGCATGGACATTTTTAAACGAACTAGCCACCCGTAGGGTGCCGATGTGCGCAGGGCCTGCATACATCCAGTAGGCCAATTTCATACAAATCTCTCCAAACTAAGCGCAGTGAAGCTCCAGAGCTGACGGGATATGCAGAGGCTCAACTGAAAAGCGCAGTGAAGTTGAGAAAAACAGTCGCTCTGCACGGCCTGTTCCTTTCTTATACCTTGCCGAGTTTGACGGACTCAATTGTTGTGACGCTATACGAAACGATTCTTAGTGTTCCGTAACCAATTGTGGAGGCAATACTCTCAGCAGGTGGACAATGGCAACTCAACCGAGATCGCGTAATTGAGCTCGATCACGGTTGCTGCAAGTTGATGACTGACTCTTCGATCCTGCCCCCTAGATGAACTTCTTAGAAAGAAGCCCTCTAGCAACTGAGGGCATAGAGGGGCTGCTTTACTTTCCGTTGTAATAGGAAGAGTTCTTGAATGCCTTGATCAGCCAGATCCAAAATTTGGTTGAGTTGGCGACGGCTGAAGCTGCCTGATTCTGCTGTGCCTTGGACTTCAATGATCCCGCCTTCTTCGTTCATGACAATGTTGGAATCAATATCAGCCCGCACATCTTCTAGATAATCCAAATCCAGAAAAGCTTCGTCATCAATTAGCCCTACGGAAACCGCCGCCACTTGGTGGATTAAGGGAGACGTTTCTAAAATGTCGCGAGTGAGCAGGGAGTCGATCGCATCTTGGAGCGCCACAAAGGCTCCAGTGATAGCAGTGGTACGGGTACCACCATCGGCTTGCAACACATCCGCATCTACGATTAACGTCCGTTCCCCCAGTTTTTCCATATCCAACGTCGATCGCAAACTACGACCAATCAGACGTTGAATTTCCTGGGTGCGGCCCGACAGTTTCATAAATTCCCGATCGCAGCGATCGTGGGTGGCTCCGGGGAGCATGCGATATTCTGCCGTCAGCCACCCTTGACCCTTGCCTTCTAAAAAGCGGGGCACTTTTTCCTGGATGCAGACCGTACACAGCACATGGGTATCTCCACATTTTGCCAAGACTGATCCCGCTGCATGTTTTGTAAAACCCCGCTCAAAACTCACTGGACGGAGTTGATCGGGTTGCCGACCGTCAGGACGCTGCCAAACCATGACCCATTCCTCAAGACGCTGGCAATAGGATAACAGGGGAACTCCCAGACCTGCCGTAAAGGAGACATAAAAAATCTCCCCAGGATTGCAGAGGATGGATGGGTGGGAGGGTAGGAGGGTGCGAGGAGGAGGGTAGGAGGGTGCGAGGGTAGGAGGGTGCGAGGAGGAGGGTCGGGAATGCTATTTTTAGTCGCTCCCTGACTTAGGTCGGCAATTGATCTACGATCGCTTGGGTGACGGTTTCAATGGCTTGGTGGCCATCTACGCGGAGTAATTTGCTGCGCCATTCGTAATAGTCCAGCATGGGCATGGTGATTTCTTGGTGCAGGGCAATTCGCCGCTCGATCGCTTCGTGGTTATCATCTTCGCGGGCACGGCTGAGCGATCGATGCAGCAAAATGTCGGGGGCCACTTCTAAGGAAATGGCAAAGGTAAGGGATTGCTGCAAACTATCCAGCAAAAAATCCAGTTCTTCTGCTTGAAAGGCCGTGCGGGGATAACCTTCTAAGATCCACCCGTTTGCGACATCAGGACGCAGCAACCGCATCTTGATGTATTCAATCATCAACTCATCGGGCACCAGTTCTCCCTTTTCCACATAGGTGCTGACAGTTTTGCCAATTTCCGTTGCCGCCGCGATCGCATCCCGGAGCACTTCCCCTGTAGAAACGACGGTAACAGCTAGCTGCTCGGCGAGGCGTTGGGCTTGGGTGCTGCGACCGGAACCGGGGCCTCCCAGAATAATTAGGCGCATGGCGATCGCTCCTCTGACTGCTGGACATGGGTTAGGGTTGCATGACTATTTTATGCAGTCCCCTTCCAGATGATCCGCCGTGATTTTGCGAAAGATGTGGCTCAGCCCTAGCTTGACAAGGTCGATAGAATAATAAGTACAAGAGTTCTATTGACACTCCTCCGTATCTAGTGTTTCATATCGCCAGTGGGGTGGTTTTTGCACTATATGTGTCTCAACATCTGTCTCACAGTGAGTCTTAATCTGGATCTTGCTAGATGTGTTTAGGTTTGATTTTTAGGCATCATTTCTAGACACAAGCTTTAGCTGCAAGATTTGAGACATTTCTGTGTTGGCGTGCCTGGGATCCAGTGGTTGACTCAAGTCCATCCTCAGTGCTCTACCTGTCCTATCGCCTATTTCAGTTCAGCCCCCTCGTTTCGTTCAACCTTGTCCTATGGTTTCTCAACTACAGCGTCCTGCCGTTGGCACATCCCGATCGCTTAATCTGTCGATCGAGGGATTAGTCCAAGTCTTTACCTGTCCTCACCGCAGCTTTTTTACGAGTGTGATGGCGCAGGCGTTGCGCATTGCGGGACAGGGAACCCCGGTGCTGGTGGTGCAGTTTATGAAAGGGGGCATCGGTCAGGGCTACGATCGGCCCATGCAACTGGGTCAGCATCTCGACTGGGTGCGGTGTGGCATTACTCGCTGTCTAGATACCCCCCAAGTGACTGAAGAAGAAGCCCATGCGCTCATTGACCTGTGGCAATACACCAAACGCATGGTCTATGACGAGCAATATGACCTAGTGGTACTGGATGAGCTGAGTGTGGCGATGCAGTTTGGCCTGATTCCGCCGATGGAAGTTTTAGATTTCATTCGCAAACGGCCTAAGCATGTGGATGTGATTTTGACGGGGCCGGATATGCCGGAGGTGATTTTGGATGTGGCGGATCAAATTACGGAACTTCGCCGCAGCCATCAGCCCTAGGGTTTAGGTTTGAGGGGAATCATTTTGCCCAGAGTGCGCTACTAAACAGTTTGCCAGTTGCTGGTTCACCATCCAGCATTTCACGATCGACCTTATCTACATTCGACCTTGTCTACAGAACATGATTAAGAACGACACTTGGATTCAGGAAATGGCCGCAGAGGGCTTGATTGAGCCGTTTGAGCCGCAGTTGGTACGCCGTGTGGAAGGCAGTCCTGTGATTTCCTATGGCTTGAGCAGTTATGGTTATGATTTGCGTCTCTCGCCCAATGAGTTTCGTATTTTCCGTCATGTTCCGGGGACTGTTGTTGATCCGAAGAATTTCAATCCTGAAAATCTTGAACCAGCAAAACTTCACAAGGATGATCAGGGTGAATTTTTCATTTTGCCTGCCCATTCCTACGGTTTAGGAGTTGCTTTGGAGCGCATTGCGGTTCCTGATAATGTGACGGTGATTTGCATTGGTAAATCGACTTACGCTCGCATTGGTCTAATTGCTAACTTAACCCCTGCTGAGGCTGGTTGGCGCGGGCATTTGACCTTGGAGTTTTCTAATTCTTCTAGCGCTGATTGCCGGATTTATGCCAATGAGGGCATTGTGCAGTTGTTGTTCTTTGAGGGTGCGCCCTGTGCGGTGAGTTATCAAACCCGCAATGGGAAGTATCAGGATCAGTTGCAGCAAGTGACCCTGGCTCGGGTGTAGGGGGAGGTTGCTCGTCTAGCGTTAATGAGTTTGATGTCGTCATGGGGCTCGATCGTTGGGGCTGATCCGCAGCAAAGATCGGGGAACTTCTCCCCTCAAAGCAGTTTACTCTGGCATGGCGTCAGAGAAACCACCTTGCCCCCTGCCCTGTCAGGGGACTCTACTCCCCCGACACCCAAGTGAATTCTCCATCAACGGACAGGGGATTTGTGGGGGACAATTTTACTGATCGAACTCACGTTAGAAGTTAGAAAAATAAGTTTGTCCGTGGAAGTGTGATTCTTGAAGTTTGTGACGATCGCTGTTTTCTAACTAGAAAGACGCGATCGTTTTTCTTTGCGACGGTACGACAGCAGGGGCAGCACCATCAAAAATCTGGTTCATCGGTTAAACTTTCGATCAGTAAGTCCACTTGACTTTGCCGATCGGCTAAAAAACGATCGCACTGCTTCAAATGTTCGACTGCGACGGTGAACTGATCGAAGACCTCGGCTAAATCTAAATCCCCCGATTCAATCAACGCTAGAATTTCTTCCACTTGGCTGACGGTTGTTTCATAGTTCCAATTTTCTGGTAGCGTTTCCGTTTTGGTTTTCCGTTTAGCTGCCATGATGTCCTCCCTATGACTTGACAAGTTGATTGACTGATTGATGGAATAGGTTTGAATCAGCGATCGCCGTTTCCTATTTCACCTCTGTAATTTGAGCCATTATTGAACCTTGGGTCAGGTTGACTTCGATCGATTGTCCTACCTGTACTTGCTGGCTCGATCGCACAATTTCCCCCTCTGCCCTGACCACGGCATAGCCCCGCTTTAATACGGCATTGGGATCTAAGGTGGTTAACTTTTCCTGTAACAATTTCTGGTGTTGTTGGGCTTGTTGTAATTGTTGCTGCATGGATTGAACCATCTGCTTTTTGAGCCAACGGAGGCGCTGCTGTTCCTGGTGCAATTGCCGATCGGGGCGAACACGGGTCAACCGATCGCGCAACCGCATCAGACGGATCTGTTGATCGGCGATCGCGGCTTGCATGGCATCCTGTAATGCCTGTAGGCGATCGTGGTGGGCGATCGCTAAATCCACTAAGCAGGGCACAACGGCTTCCGCCGCTGCCGTGGGCGTGTGGGCGCAATAATCCGCCGCTAAATCCGCCAGCGACTCATCCCGTTCATGGCCAATCCCCGCAATCACGGGAATATCGCACAGCGCCACCGCCCGCACCACCCGCTCATCGTTAAAACAGGCCAAATCCTCCGCTGCCCCGCCGCCCCGCGCCAAAATTAAGATCTCCGCCCGTCCATCCGCTTCTACACGCTCGATCGCTGCGGCAATCGACGCTGGAGCCGTTTCCCCCTGCACGATCGCCGGAGACAGCAACACCTGCAACCCAGGATACCGACTACGCAAAGTTTTTTGGATATCGCCCCAAGCCGCCGCATTGGGAGAAGTGACCACGGCGATCGTCTGGGGATGGGTAGGCAGGGGCCGTTTGCGATCGGGATCAAATAAACCCTCCGCTGCAAGGCGATCGTACAGTTGCCGGAACCGCAGCGCTTGCAACCCCGCCCCCGCTGGCAAAATCTGATAGACCTGAAGTTGATAGCGACTCTGCTGAATATAGGTTTTCACCTCGCCCAGGGCAATCACCTGTTCCCCCGCACTAGGAAGGGTTTGCAGGCGATGGGCGTAACTATTCCAGGCCACACAGAGCAGCGACTGCTTGCCGATGGGATCTTGCAGGGTAAAGTGAATGCCCTTCGCACTTTGATTGACGCTGGACACTTCCCCCAGAACCCAAACCTGTCGTAAATTCGGATCCAGTTCCAGAGACTCCTTAATATAAGTCGTCACCCCCGCCACGGTCAGCGTCCCCTTTGGCAACCCGGAGTCAGCCTCATCAAGGGAATCTATGTGCGATCGTAGGTCATCCAACATAGACAAGCACCGAAACAACTAAGGCAACAGCGTACTAATAACAATCCCAGGTAGATGGGTAGATGGGTAGGTGGGTAGAGGGGTGAAGGGGTGGAGGGGTAGGTGGGTGGAGGGGTAGATGCGTTAGGAATATTATTTCTTAGCAAGTCCCTAACTTAACGAAATTAAGTTCGCTGTACAAAACAAACATTAGAGTTGTTGGGAAATAAAACCAGCTCTGGGACAGGGTTTGCCCTGACTGTTATCTAACTTATGCTGCATCTAAGTAGAAGTTCCACAAGCCTGCTGCGTT
>NZ_JBLZFX010000164.1:0-7189 GCF_050753345.1 Alkalinema pantanalense CENA528
ACCCAGGCTTGGTACACTGAACGTAATCAATTGCAAAAGGCAGTAGATTGGCAGTTTACTACTGCCGATGCTCGGATTCGACTGAAGCGCCTCTATCCACAAATTGAAAACTGACAGTCCACTAGGTAAATAGCTAATGAGTTCGTTTAACCAGCTAATCAGTTCTTGGGTGACTTGGGTCACTCGTCGATCGGATTGACTATGGATTAGCAATTGCTGAATCAGTTGATTATTGAGAGTGAAGTCTCTGGGATCTTGTCGATCGGGAATCCAGCCGGTTTGAATTGACCTATCCATACGTGATCTCCTAGCATCCTGACGAGGTGGTTTAAGAGCGGGGGCGGTTCTGGTAAGAGGGTACTGTAGATTGTGCCGAATTTGTGGGCACTGTCGATAAAAACAAAGGGATTATTCATAATTCCTGATGGTTTGCAGGCGCTTGGATGCTGGATCGATGCAGCGATTTTCAGATCACCCGATCGGGTGGGAAGGCGTAGGGGGGCTGAGTTGCCTGTGGCCATATTGATGGTAGAAGGATGAGCATTGAGGATAAAATTCATCGATCGTAGTAATCCGGTTCATGAGTACCGTAGTATTTTGGCAGCATAAAGATATCGTTGATTAGCCGCGATCGAATGTATTAAGCAACTGGCTGATGTGTGATAGACAGCTACGTTAAGTAAGGCAAACGTCAAGTGACTTTACCTGAACTAGAACACTAACACTAACTTAGTCACTATGAGCGTTAGTGAATCAGTCTGAGAATTAGGATGCTGAAATTTCTGATAGTAATTGACGGACATACATGCCAGGGAAGTGAATATCTGAAGGCCATTGATCAGCAATTGTTTGTGCAAATTGAGCGTACTTCTCAGGTTGTTGAGATAGCAATGCTAGAACTGCATGACCCGACATTGGATAAGACTGTTCTTGAGCAATTTGTACCAACATCTTTTCTGCTTCTAGATTGGGATAATAGGAAAGTATATTCACAGCTTCAGATTTCACGGCTTCATTCCACTGAGAAGATTCTAAAATCTGTCGAATTGCCTGAAAGACGTCTGGATAAAACTGTGTAGATTCCGAAAGCAGATATCTAGCAGCAGTACAAGCACAGGCAACAACCGTTGAGTCAGAACTATTGGCAAGGTAAGGGATTACAAGGGCAATATCCGCCTCTACACCGCATCGCCAAAGAACCTGTAATGCACTGGCATGATTAGCGCCTTGAAGATAACTGTTGGGTCGGATTTCCTGAACAATAGGAGGTTGCTTCAACTCGTGTCTAGCTAAAGCTAAAATCTTATCTTCTAGATCATCGAAAATCTCCTCTCGATGATTTCCCATTTCTGTTCTGGAATAACTGTATTGGTCAAATACAATACTATAAGCATAGACATTTTGACTATTGAGAAGTAAAACTAAAGCATCTCTAAAGTCTTTCTTGGAACTATTAGAATTCTCCAAGATATTGATTGCATCTCGAAGAGGTTTCTCAGTTAATTGCTGAGGATTCCAATAGTAGGTAACGAAGGCCATAAATTATCTGTGATTATCCGTTTGGAGTGTATTCTACAATTGCGTTGCCAGGAATACCACCCCGAATCAACACCTCTTTAGTTCGTGCCGCATCCGATGCAGCCCGTGGATCGATTGTTCCGCTAAAGAATCCCCATCGATTCAGTTCTGCTGGAGACGTTAAATCAATGATTTTGCTGGGATCAATTCTGAACAAATCAATCCGAATAGTCCCTGATTTATTAAATTCTTCCCCGGTATCACGAGGATTGGTTAATGTCTCAGGGCTCGGTAGTGTTGTGGTTGAGGAAAAAACGCTCGGTAAGCTAGCATTTACTACATGTTGACGCGGATCGGTAACCCGAGGTTTATTTGCATTACGCCCTCTACCCGGTCTGGGGGGCAAATCTCGATAGGTAATCGTTTCACCTTCAGGGGTGGAAAATCGAGAATTGTCTAAAATTCGTTGTTCCGCAGTATTAATATTCCGCCCCACATAACGCTGAACTCTAGAACCTGTACTACTCAGAACATACTCCAGTTGATTAATTTGATTGTGGAAGAGCCGCTGACTCCCCCGCTGACCAATCACTCGATAAACACTAGAGTAGACCGAAACAATCATCCCCAGGGATCGACGGCGAGGTGTGAGCAGAATAATATCTGCACCTTGTAGGATATCAGTCCCTCTTGTCCGCACAAATTGTAGTCGCGCTGTTGGCGCAGCAGTACGAATTTCCTGGGTCACAATTCCTTCAGCAGCCGTGGTATCCCGTGCAGCAGGCAAGGCATCAATTCTGACTTTTGCGGCATCCAATGCTCGAATCATTGCTTCATCTAATCCCTCCAAATCCGGTAGCTCAAACACATATTCTGGATTAATGGCCGCATGAACTCTCAGGATATTGCGTTCGGGTCTGGCAGAGAGATCCGTGAGTTGATGGCGAGTTTTAATTTGTTGGAGTGCTGCTGTGAGGGCACGGCGACCCATACCCGGATCTAAGGCTTGTGCTTCACGAACAGCCTGCATCAGGGCTTGTTGTTTTTGGGCTGGGGTTCGCGTATCGGGTCTAGCGGTTCTGCCACCCATGATCAAGCGTCCGAGACGACGGGCTTGGGTCACAATCCAGTCCACTACTCGGTCTAAGGCCCGATCGATCGGTGCGCGAACCCGGTTGATGATATTAGTGACCGCATCACTGACTCGGCCTAAACCTGCAATTCTGGCTAGGAAACTGATCACCAGCGTTAACAATCCTGCCATGGTGGTTTCTACACGATTGGCAGCGGCAGCGAGAACACCACTGGCGATCGCGCTAACGGAATCAATAAACGCCATTGCCACTTGAGCAATTTGCCGTAACCGTTCTACAAAGAACATGATTGTGTTGTAGGTGGCGATAATGGCTTGGATAAACGCCCCCGCCGGATTGAGGCTCGTGATCAGGCGCGTAATGGCTGCTTGCACCACCCGATCGCGCACAAAGGTCATAATCTGCTCCATGACCATATCGCGCAGATTGGAGAGGCTCTCTTGAATTTTTTCCCAGGCCGCCGCAGGGCCTTGGGTCACTAAGGTCATGACAATATCAAAGCCCGTTTCCAATGCCTGCACAGCGGGTTCGCCAATCACCCGCACTAATTTCTGACGAATATTTTGCCAAGTCAGCCCCAACACACTTAGGACAAACTTGATGATTTCCCGCAGAGTAAACGCTTGGGGTATGTAAATATTAGCCCCACTCATCGTCCCCGTTAACCAGCCAATCAACGAGGTGCGCAAATGGGTCAGGAAATTCCTGGCAAACTGACGGAACCCTAGAATACCTGCCCGCACTAAGTTCCGCACAAAGCCGATCGGATTTTGGATAATGCTGCGGAAGGCTCCGGCGGCGCGGCGGATGTAGGGCATGACACCGGGAGCCACCACTTCAAAGATGATTTGCAACAGGCTCATCACCTGCTGCCCCGCCCAGGAAATAAACCGACCGACAAAATTTGCAAACACCGTGCCCACCCGGACAAAGGCCCGAGGCAACAGTACAATATCCGCAATTTCCAGCGATTGCAGCGCTTGAATAAATAGCGTTGGAATTTGCCGCACGAAGCCCAGTAAACCTGCCAACGACCCCTGGAACCAAGCCCAAGCCCGCGCCACCGCATTGGCCTGCTTCAAGTTGTTCCACACTTCTTCCTGGCCGATCAGCTTCATGAAGCCGCCGATCAAGGTATCCGCATTGCGCGGCACGGGATCGCCCGTAATGGGATCTTGCCCCAGCACCGCCTTCAGCAAGTCATAGCCTCGGGTTCCTTCTGCCAAACGGGCCAAGGGACGCAGAATTGCTTCTTTGACAAAGCGAATAATCCCTGTGACTAAATTGCGACCAAAACTGATGATGCGATCGATGGGTTCCGTAAAGATGCGTTTGGCCCGATTCCACACCCCTCCTAGATCAAAAATATCCGTCCAACTGAGGGAGTCGAGGAACTGGTCGATCGCCTGCCGAATCACCGACCCCGTCATCCCCAGGCTTTGAATTTGCTGCTCAATCCAGGCACCTACCCGATCGAACACGCCGTAATTATCCAGCGCTTGGGTAATCAATCCACCACCGGGTAAAAACTCGACGATCGCCCGTAGAATGTTGGCCGCACTGCGCTCCACCCGGCTCATATTAATGGGATTCACACCCAAAATAATCGTAAACATCCGGAAGCCAGGAATCAGATTGGCCTTATCCGCAAAGTAATCCAGCGCATCACTGAGGCCCAGCCGTTGTACCTGCACAGGAGCCTGCTGCGTTACAGAAACAGGTGTTACAGAAACGGCTTCTCGGCGCTGAATGGCGGCACCCTGCTGAATGGTATGGGTCAATTCGTGGGCAATGAGTTCCTTGCCTTCCTGACTATCGGGTTTAAATTTATCCTTGCCAAAAAAGATTTGATTGCCGACGGTGAAGGCTTGGGCGTTGAGTTGCCGATTCAGCTTAGCCGATCGATCACCCGTGTGGATTTTCACCTGGCTAAAATTCGCCTGGAAGCGGGGTTCCATAAATCGTCGTACCGTCAGCGGTAGGGGCGCTCCCGTGGCTGTACTGGCTTGAATTTCTGCGGCGACATTTGAGGCGACATTGGGCTGACCTTCAGCTTTGCGGTGAATGGAATCTTCTCGGTTGCGTTGGGTGAAAATTCCCGTATTCGCAAAGCGTTGGATATAGGGCGACTGGAGTGAAGGCGATCGGAGCGAAGAGGATTGCAGTTGACGTTGGATTTTTTTATCTTTCTCCTTTTCCTCCGGTTTAACTTGTCGAAAAACACTTCCTTTTTCTGTGCGAACGTAGGAAATTGAACTTTCCGGTACCGCCATGCGCATGATTTTCTGCGCGGTTCGATCAGCTTCTTTTTCAGCAGAATCCTGGGGGGAAGAAACCTTCATCGCCGATTGACATTGCACCTGACCTTGCACCTTTCCGGCTGTCGCAACCACCTTCCGCTGAATCCGAGGGGCCGCAGCGGGTTTCGGCGCAGGGGAGGCCGATCGGGTAGCAGTTTTGTGGCGAGCCGTTTCCACGGGTAGGGTGCTCCTAGGGGGAATAAGGGTTGGGGAATGAGGGTGGGGGAATGAGGGTTAAAGCGTTCTGCCTTCCTTGACCAATTCTCGACGAATGCCTTCTTCAAGATCGGTGAATAAAATGGTGTGTTCGTGGCGACTGAGGGCTTTGAGGGAAACGTAGCGAACCACATTCATAATGGTGCCCCCCGACAAATCGTATTTTTCGGCGATGCGATGTAGCTCAATTCTATCTTCTAAAATGGCCTTGGGTGAGAAGGCATTCTGCCAAATTTGTAACCGTTCCGCCGCCTTGGGCATGGGGAAATGGACGATCGATTGAAAGCGGCGAATAAAGGCATCATCAATATTGGCTTTGAGGTTAGAAGCGAGAATCACAACGCCGTTAAACTCCTCAATACGTTGTAATAAAAAACTAATTTCCTGGTTGGCGTAGCGATCGTGGGAATCATCGACCTTGGTGCGTTTGCCAAAGAGGGCATCGGCTTCGTCAAAGAACAAAATCCATTGTTTATGTTCCGCGAGATCGAAAATTTTGGCTAAGTTTTTTTCAGTTTCGCCAATGTATTTAGAAACAATCATACTGAGATCAATTTTGTAAACATCACAGCCACAATGTTTCCCCAGTAAGCAAGCAGAGAAGGTTTTTCCCGTTCCCGGTGGGCCATAGAACAGGCTGGTAAATCCTGGCCGTAGGCGATGGTGCATTTGCCAGCCTTGCAGCAATTCCTGCCCGTATAAAATCCAATGTTTGATTTCGTCCAACTGCTCTAACGTGGAAGCAGGCAGAATTAAATCCTCCCAGTCCAGATGGGTTTCGATTAAACGGGCGGGAAATTCGCTATTGAAATTGGGTTTACGATCGACGCCCGTGGTCAAACGATGCAACCATTCCGAAGATAACACCAGCGCCCCACTTAGCAATGGTTCCCCCGCCGCCACCGGAGCCAGATGGAGCAGTTGCAAGCGGGCAAAGGACCGATCGCCTTCAAAGAAACGGATTAAATCAAATCGACGGGTTAAATCATCTCCCGCCAGGATAAATGCAGCCGTTTCACCCGTGGGAATGAAGCCGCCATGGTGGGTTCCCTGGATGCCGCCGAATTCTGTAAACCCCCGATCGATGGCTTCATTCTTGCTCCACAACACATCCAGCAATTGAGGCCGCACATGGGGAATTAAGGCCAGAATGAACACAAGACGTTCTTCGGGTGAGAAATCAAATTGTCGAATTAATCGAGCATAGTCCGACTGCCGCTGGCTGAAATCCGGGGGTGCGATGTCGTCCATGGATGGGCTTGCAGGTTCAGCACTGTCCGGCTCGAGATGGAAATACTGCTGGAGTCTTGCATTGAGGACTTCGGTAAACCAATGCAATTCCAATTCCAAATCCGCAGCATTGTTGTGATTCACCCGATTTGTATGAGTGTTGTTCTGGTCTCGATCGAACATTTCTCGATCGTGGGTTTGTCGATCGGGAACCTGCTGCTGAGAAGCGACTCGATTGTTATGGTGATCACTGGAATTCATAGGCTAGCTCACTCACTTAACTTACTGCCCATTCTGTATAAAGCGGTTGAGGCATCCAGGGAAGTTTGATAATACTAATGCTCCAGGGTAGTTGGTTTAATAAAAGGTCAAACGTCGCCGTTTCGGGCTGTAAATACCAGCCCCGATCGCGTTCCCGCAGCAAGGCCGATCGTTGTAAAAACGAGGTGCGCAGTCCCTCCATAGATGTCTTTTTTAATGCACTCCAGTGTTCAATGACTGCTTGTAGTAATGAGATTGCTTCCGTTCGATCGCTCGGCTGTAGCAATCCTTCTGCAACTAACAGCGGTGTTTCAGTTCGTAATCCTAGGAAAATTTTAATTAACATCAAATCATATTCATAAATTTGCTCTCGCCCTGTGGCTAGAAAATAAAGTAAGGCGGCGGCTCTGGGAAGGTGTTCGCTGCTAATTTTGTTACCTTGGGCGATCGCTAAATGGCTGAAGAGTTGAGGCAAAAATGGATGGAGGATGACCAATCCGGCTTGGGTGACTAGCCAGGGAAATTCGGGCGAGGCAGAGCTGGGCTGAGATGGGGGGATAGGGGTGGGAG
>NZ_JBLZFX010000165.1:0-6642 GCF_050753345.1 Alkalinema pantanalense CENA528
ATTTCATCGTCTTCTGGGCTAAGAATGATACGGAGAGGGGCTGGCATTTTAAAGAGAAAAAAGTTCCTTCTATCTTACATTTAATTTACCCCTCCTACTTAAATGTTCCTGAAAATCTTCTAATGCGAGAGGAACAAGCTCAATTGGTACATCATAATTGTGCTCTGATAGAACTTGATGAATTCCTTTTGATACTCCAGTTAATCTGGATATATTATGTTTTGACTGATTTCCTGATATTTTCAAGAATTCCATTCTTGGCACCTCTATTTTTGCTTCTATATCGAGGGTTGGCAGCCAAAGTTTTAATGGAGCTTTGAAATCAAGCCACGCTTGTAATGCTATTAAAGCCAACTCTAGTTCTTTTACACTTTCATCTATATTAAAGCTTTTGTTTTGGCACGCTTCTTTAAGAACACTTATGCAAGATCCGGATACACCAGTCAGCTTACTGTCTCCTACTTCTTTAGCGAAATCTAAGAAGCGAATTACAAATAATGAACGATGAACAAAATCCTTAAAATAGACTTCAGACTCACCTGGGACTCTGGGAATTTCTCTGACATCAAGCAGCGCATAATTTACTATATCGTTTAGCGCTTCGAGACTTATGCATAAACCTATCGTCTCCCTTTCGCTTGAGTTTAGATCCATCTTGCCTCCTAGATGCATAACGCAAAGTTCACCTGCTGTGAGTTGACTTTGCTGAGAACAGTGTAGCATTGCCAGTCAGGTGCGACGATCGGTTAGGCTGGGCTGATCATGAAGTTTTTCTAGATTTTTGCCGGGAAACGGCTGCCCACGGATCAAACTGAAAGATAGATCGAACTCTGCATCACACAAATGAGGGAGCAAGAACCGCCGATCGCCCTAGCCAAAGTGCCCACAGACTGCTAAACAAACCTGCGGACACTGATACTTCAATGCTTAACGCTGACGTTCGCGACTCAATATGCTGATGTATTGTCCATCCGAATGCACGATCGGCATCGGTTGACTCCAATGAATTCGATCCGCGTACCGTAACGCATGGAATTGATTAATCGTATCTTGAATGAAATCATAATGACCAATTAAGTGGAACTGTAAGCGTTGTTTCTCATGTTGAACTTCACGATCGCTCCGATCGCTAGAACCTTTCGCCATAATTGAGCTTCTCCTGTAGTGAATCGGAAAAAAGCCCAAAAATTTAGAGCCACCCCGTTTGACATCACAAACAAGAGTGGCTCGGTCAGATGTTAAAATCCTCAACAAGCCTCCTTGCTGGTTACGCAGCGAGGGGGAATAGCTACCCTGAGTTGTTACAGCAACAAAGGGTAGTGCCCTAAATTTCCGGGAACCCAACGGCCCCATGCTTCACATACCAAACCATCTCGCGAAAGAAGGATGTCCATGGAACCGCTATGGGAAACTACCGTACTAATAAACCCCACCCAAAGTCAACTGCATAAAGCAAAAAAAGATTAACCTTTTATCGCCTGTAGAAATTTAAGAGGCTTTTTTCTTATCCTTGCGAGCCTTGTCCTTATCCTGCTGCTTCTGGCGTTTTTCGGCAACTTTAGCCGCCCGATCGGCTTCAATTTTCGCCAGCCTTGCCTTCTCCTTCTCCTCTGCAATTTTGTCGAGATAGTACTTATAATCGCCGCGATACAGCCGAAACTCGCCATCCCGAATTTCCACAATCTTAGTCGCCGTTTGGGAAATGAAATAGCGATCGTGGGAGACGATAATGACCGTGCCGTCGTACTCCCGAATCGCGCCCTCCAGCATTTCCTTAGCAGGAATATCGAGGTGGTTCGTCGGCTCATCTAGGATCAGCAGATTGACGGGTTGCAGCAGCATTTTTGCCAACGCTAAGCGAGCCTTCTCCCCCCCACTGAGGGACTCAACTCGCTTAAAGACGGTATCGCCGCTGAATAGGAAACGCCCCAGCAAGGTGCGAACTTCTTCATTCGTCCAATCGGGCATTTCATCGTGGATCGTGTCCATGACGGTTTTGTCGAGATCCAACGCTTCCGCTTGATTCTGTTCAAAATAGCCCGGAATCACATTATGATCGCCTAACTTCACGCTGCCTTCCGCCGGAGCTTCCATCCCCGTCATCAAACGCAGCAAGGTTGATTTGCCCGCCCCATTCGGCCCAACGATCGCGATTTTATCGCCCCGTTCAATCAATAACTCTGCCCCGAGGAACAGCAACTTCTCTTCGTACAAATGGGTGAGATTCTCAATCATCACCACTTCGCGGCCACTGCGCGGCGCTTCCGGAAATTTAAACCGTAGCGTTTTCACATCCGATTCCGGCGCTTCGATCAATTCGATCTTGTCCAATTGTTTTTCGCGGCTCTTGGCTTGGGTGCTGCGGGTGGCACTGGCCCGGAAGCGATCGACAAATTCCTGTTGCTTTTCAATTTCCTTCTGCTGGCGTTCGTAGGCGGCCTGCTGAGCACTTTTCTGTTCTGCTTTCTGTTGCAAGTAGGTGGAATAGTTGCCCAGATAGGTGTTGGAAACGCCCCGCTCAGTTTCCACAATTTGGGTACAGAGCCGATCGAGAAATTCCCGGTCGTGGGAGACAATCACCATGGGGGTATTCAATCCCTTCAGGTAATTCTCCAGCCATTCGATCGTGTCTAGATCCAAATGGTTCGTCGGTTCGTCCAGCAACAGCAAATCGGGTGCTTGCAAGATCACCTTAGCTAGGCCCATGCGCATCTGCCAACCACCACTAAAGGCACTCACGGGGCGATCGGCATCCTCTAGCTCAAAACCCATTTCCGGCAGAATTTTGCCAATCTTACTATCCAACCCATAGCCATCCATGGCTTCAAACTGCCGTTGCAGCTTGTCCATTTTATTCAGCAAACGATCCAATTCCTCCGAGGTGGCCGTTTCCAGGGCATGGTGCACCGCCTGCAATGCCTCATGGACTTGGTTGACTTCCCCAAAGGCTTTCCACAGCTCATCGCGCACCGTGCGTTCTTCATCTACATCAAATTCTTGACTCAGGTAGGCAATGCGGAGACTGCTAGGCCGAATAATCACGCCATCCGTCGGTTCGATCTCCCCCATGATGATTTTCAACTGGGTGGATTTGCCCGCTCCGTTCACGCCAACCAACCCCACCCGATCGCCCGGTTTAACTTCCCAATTCACATCCTTAAGAACTTCTCCGGTCGGATAAATTTTGCTGATGCGTTCGAGGCGTAGCATTGGGCTGGCTCCAGGGTGGGATGGGTAAAAAGGGGAAGGGTTAAGAATCGTAACAGCTTGCTTAAACGGATCTATTGTAAGAGGAGCTGGCCCCAAACGGGGAGAATCCCGAAAACTCGTAGAACTTGTAGGAACGGCATCCCAATAAAATCCCAAGGGGAGGGGTGGAGGGGTAGGAGCGTAGTGGGGTAGGAGGGTAGATACATTGGAGCGGTAATTTCCTAGCAAATCCCCAAGCTTGCCTAGGAGAGTTGTAGGGAAGGAGCCTAGGGCCGATCGTTTGCCGCAAAGCGTACTTGGAGAATGGAGCAATCATCTTCAAACAGATCGCTGGCCTTCAGACTGCGAATTTCCGCCAGAAGTTCTTCTAGATCGAGTGCTGGCATTGTTGCAGATTGCTTGGCATATTGTTGAGTCAGGTTTACTAATAAGGTCGTAAATTCCGTTAAGGTCCAAAAGGTTTGATCCTTCCGACGAACTTCGTAGATGCCGTCACTGAAAATATAGAGGATGCTGCGGGAGGAGATAGGAATGGTTGTCTCAGTATAGGTGGTATCTGGGTAAATGCCGATCGGGAGACTGCGCATTCTCAGGGGTTGAGCCTGTGTGTGGCCTGAGTCATCCGGTGCAAGCAAGAGGGCTGGGGGATGGCCGGCGCTGGCATAGGTCAGTTGCTGGGTTTGATGGTTATAAAGGCCGTACCAGATGGTAAAGTAACGCTCATTTTGCTCACTCATCCGAAACAGCTTGTTAAGTGTGGTGAGGACTTGGGCCGGTTGATAGAAATTTAAGTCGGGCAGGGATTGGGAACGCAAAAGATTTTGAATAAAAACGGAGGGCAAGGCCGCGCCTAACCCATGACCGGACACGTCTAGGAGATAAATCACTAGGTGATCGGCATCTAGCCAATAGTAATCAAAACAGTCACCCCCTAAATGCTGAGAGGGTAAAAAGCAGTGCTGGATTGAGATCGATGTGGTGATAGGTTTGGGCAGGAGCGATCGCACATAGGCAGCCGCCTCTGCGAGTTCGCTTTCCAATTTCTCGGTTTGCTCCTGTAGGGTGTGGGCCACGGCTTTGAGGTCTTGGTTGGCTTGGTACAGTCTGAGTCCCGCTCTGACCCGTGCCTTTAGTTCTCCAGCGGCGATCGGCTTAGACAGAAAATCATCCGCTCCCATATCTAAGCCAGTGATCAGATCCTGGCTGTCCGATCGATTGGTGAGCAAAATAAAAAAAGTTGCGGCAAGTTGGGGATCCTGTTTGACGGTTTGACACACTTCAATCCCTTCAATTCCAGTCATAACCCAGTCACAAATAATGAGTGCGGGTTGTAGGGTTTTCGCTTTGATGAGCCCTTCTTCACCACTGGAAGCGGTCGTAATGTCATACCCCTCTTCCTGAAGAATCTTATTCAGGAGAATTAAAATAAAGGGGTCATCATCAATGATGAGAATGGGAATCATAGAATTGCAAATGGGAAATTAGATTCAACATTCACTGTTGTATTGATTATTATATTAATGGATATAAAAGGAAGAAGGTGATCTAAACGATGATTCAGCCTTCTATCCATCTATGCAGGAATGCCTTCTCGTGTTTTCGTTGGGGGAACTACTCCATGGAAGTGCCAACGGTGGAAACACTCAATGGAATCATCTGTCGGTATTCCAATGACAGTATTCCACCAGTATTCCACAATGGTGGGTTAGGGGTTAGTGCAGGGTGAACTATGGAATCCTATTCGCTTGATCAAAGATACTCATTGCAAGTGCACTCTGATGTTGCAGTCCTAGCTCAAGTGTTGTCTTGGTTTAATCAACTGTACCAGCCCAGTATTCCTAAGCCTATCTGGTTACAATGTCAAACAATTTTGGCGGAAGGGCTGACTAATGCAATTCGCCATGCCCATCGGGATAAACCTTCTGCGACTCCGGTTGACATTGAAGTCAGCTTCTCCCATCAACAACCGTCCCATCATCAATCATCCCATCATCAAATTGTGATTAAAGTCTGGGATTGCGGATCTGCTTTTGATTTAGACCAGAAAATTCAAAATCTGCCCGATCGTATCGATCCTCAGCAATACGGCGGTCGGGGGATTCAGATCATGAAAAAGCTGGCTGACCAAATTCATTACGATCGCATGGATGACCAGCGTAACTGTCTAGTTATTATCAAAAATTATTGAGCGGATGAGTCTTGGTATTTAGGGATTTGCAAAGAAATAATATCCCCTCTTCATTCCCCTACCCTCCTACCCTTTGACTCTCCTACCCCTACCCAATTGGGATTTTATTTATGTGCTGTTCCCTAAACTTGTTCTGACGCCGATGAAACCGCCCGTTCTGCTGCCGTACAATCCCAGTCGTGCGTTCTAATCGTTGCGTTCCAGATTTCCCCACCCACCGTTCTACGCTTTCAGATAATTGTCGTTCGTCAGCTTGCCAGTCATCGCTAAACCAGACCCTTGCCCCTGTTTTCCCTTCTGTGTTTGCAATCAGGTCTTGCGCCAATTCATCTGTGCGTTTTCCCACCCATCCGGTGAGAATTAAACCGCTCTCCCGGTCTAGACTCAGCCCATCCAGCAATCCCCCACTCATGCTTCTTCTGGAGCGCATTGTACAATTCCAGTCACCGTCTTGATGGCACGTCCACTGATGCGTTTGCAGAATTGTTTGGATCTCAGTCTGACTCACTTGCCGTTGATAGGCGATCGTATCGAACGTTGCTGTGAAGGTATGGCGACAGTGAGGACAGTTAAACCGTTCCACACCTTGCCGGGTCTTAGCGTGTTTGTGCACCCGATCGTGGTCGCAGAAGGGGCATTTAATCATTTAATCTGGGTTGACTCGCTCGACTAGATCTCAGATTACCGCATCCCTCACTTCCCTGCCGCACAACCGGAATTTTCATTTCTTCTCTGAAGTTACGATAACTTCAAGATACTTAAGACGAACGACTGCATCTAATCCAATTAACTTAATCATGGGTTATTTCCTGGTTACTTAAGCGGTTAATTTTCTAATTCCCCCATCTTCAATATTTTATCTACTGCATTGCCACTTTATTTGACAGAGGAAACATATTTTGAGCGAACACATCGGCAACGCCTACTGCAACAAATAGAAGATTTTTCTGATCAGTAGTAATTGATTTCTAGCTGATTTCATGAGACTGGCTTTCACCATTGGTTAACCATTCAACGATCGCATCGTAGAAACTAGCGAGATTACCATCAACGAAGTCTTTGTGAAAAATTAGCACGCCCCCTGCAACCTCTAGGTATTCAATCTCTTCACAAGCTTGAGCGATCTCAATCACTTGTGCTTTCGTCAATTGAGGCTGAGGAAAAATGTACTGTGTCCACAGAGTTAAATCTTGACGAAAACCATCGGCATCACAATGGTATGCCAAGTAGAAAGTTCTAGGATG
>NZ_JBLZFX010000166.1:0-6610 GCF_050753345.1 Alkalinema pantanalense CENA528
GCGCTCAATCGGATGATTCAGATCGTTAAACCCGATAGCTACAAGGTTGAAGGTTAATACCAGGACACTCTCAAGGCGAACCTGACCGTTTTTCTAATCATGCAACAAAGCCACTACCATCTCTGATTCAGCAGAGTTTCCAGAATTATTTTGCTGGACAAGCAACTTTGGCAATGATTCAAGGTACTGCACTCATAACTTTATTTCTAGTGTTTCAAATTCCCTTCGGACTATTATTTGGTTTGGTGATTGGAATAGCCAGCTTTATACCTTTTGGTGGAACAGTTACAGTATCCCTAATTCTTCCCATACTTGCCATCCAAAATATTTGGTTAGCAGTGAAGTTATTAGTAATAGCAGTGTTGGTAGGACAGATTAACGAAACTATTATTGCACCTCGTTTAATGGGTCAAATGACTGGTGTCAATCCTGCTGTCATCTTTATTTCTTTGCTCTGTGGTGCAAAATTAGGTGGGGTGTTAGGGATTCTGCTGGCTGTACCCCTAACCAGCTTGTTGAAAAGATTTGCAGACTCCTTGCTTACCACCAGGGAGTTAGAGGTTGCTACATACACCATAGAAGATACTCAAGTATAAAACAAGTCAATTTTTTCTCCCTAAATTCTCATCTGGTAAGTAGCTAGATGGGAAATAAATTTGCAGGTAGTTTAAGGCAAACTGTTTCATTTCTGCTACCAGTCGCTGCCGAAATGGTTGCTCTTGATTCAGAGCAAGCCACATCAAGGTACTGATTGTTTTTACCAACACAAAGGCGATCGCTTTGTTGACCGTATCAATCATGTGGCCGATATAAACTCGATCATCGCGTTGCGACATAGCAACCCTCCGCTGTCGCCAATACACGATCGCGAATTCGATAGTTCAACCTCATCGCTGCGATTCTCAATGTTGAACTTGCTTCTCCATTCTGACTCACGCAAGAGGTCTAATGCTGTGCTGGCCGCGCGAGGATGTAGCCAAATGCTTATCCAGCCTGGGTTTGAGCTTCTCAGAGGTAAAACACGAGCGATTCTCAGATTTTGCTTGACAAACATGAGTAGTCGTCATATTATAAAACATGAGCAAAGCTCAAACAGCTCAACAAACACCTAACGGAGTCACCAGCCATGCTTGAGAACCTTTTGAATTCTGATGATTTGAACTTGTTATCTTACTTAGACTCACTTGGGGACTTTGCATTATTCAGCACTGCCCTCCCGGCGATCGCGATTTACTTCCTGATTACGGTTCCCTCCTTCCTCGTGTTCTGGGTATGGTACAAAAAAGAATTTCAAGCCCGACGGATTCAGCAAAAGCAACGCAGTTATGAAAAACAATGGTGGAAAGAAATCCGCCAGTCTATCCTGTCTGTTCTCATTTTCACCGTGATTGACGTGGTTGTTTACATCGCTCAACAGTACGGTCTAACCAGTATTTATCAGGACATTGGGCAGTATGGAATTCCCTACCTGCTATTCAGTGTGGTGCTGATGATCTTTTTACAAGATACGTATTTCTACTGGGCGCATCGGTTAATGCATTGGAAACCGCTCTACAAGTTTACGCACAAAGTTCACCACGATAGTATTGATGTCAGCCCGTTCACAGCCTATTCTTTCCATCCTGTTGAAACGATCGTCGAAGGCTTACCCAGTGCAATTTTCTCTTTCCTTTTACCAGTGCATTTCTTGGCTTTGATTGGCTACCAAGTGGTATCGCTAGTATTGAATGTGATCGATCATTTAGGCTATGAAATTATTCCTCAAAGCTGGACAACGCATTGGCTCTTGAAATGGAAAACGCCTTCCACTCACCACAACATGCATCACACTCATGTGAATGGTAACTACGGGTTATACTTCCACTATTGGGATGCGTGGATGGGGACTGAGTTTGAGGAATACCCCGCCACTCTGCAAGCCGTTTATGACCGTATGAATCAAAACGAGCCAGCGGCGATCTCTTCTAAGGAATCTGTAAAAGCAGGCAATGCCTAACCTGCCCCAAATCGTCTACAAGCTCACCGATTCCGAAGACTCAAAACGATTTGTCAGCGACTCACCTAGAGATTCTTTTCTCGTCCTTTTCTAGTGAGTCACTTTGTTTAACCTAATCTCTTTGGTTCCCATGAATTCCCGTACCTTTCGCACGATTCAAACAGAAGTCAAAAACATCTTGCATCTTGCCTTTCCCCTGAGCGCTGGTTTTTTAGCCTATTCAGCAACAGGCTTTTTCGATACGATCATGATGGGGCATCTTGGTCGTGATGTCTTAGCCGCAGGTGGTTTGGCAGCCCTTACTTTTCAAGTCATTGTGGGGATTACCAATGGAATGGTGATGGGGGTGAGTCCTCTGGTGGCAGAAGCTCAAGGAAGTGGCAACCGTCAAAAAGTCGAGCAGGTGGTCTGGCAAGGATTGCTATTATCGCTGTTGATGGTTTTTCCTCTAATTTTAGGTGTTGCTTTTGTAGGAATTGCCTTGCAGACGATGGGGCTACCGCCAAGAACAGTAGAATTATTTACGATCTACATCGACATCATGCGGTTTGCATTACCTGCAACGTTAGGCTTTGCCGTTTTACGCGGTTTTTTAGTTGGTATTGCCCATCCTCAGCCGATTATGACGATCGTGATTGCGGGCACATTGCTCAATATTGCGGGTAACTATGTTCTAGGTTTTGGGGCATTGGGATTTCCTCAACTGGGATTGGCAGGTTTAGCTTGGTCTAGTTTGGTTTCATCTTGGTTTATGTTTGCAGTGTTGCTGGGGTATTGTCTGAGCCATCAGCAAATTAAGTCCTATCGTATTCTTGCAATGCAGCGAATATGGCATAAGCCAATTTTAAAGAAGTTGCTGGGGCTAGGGGTTCCGATTGCGATCGCTTTTGCTTTTGAGTATGGCGGGAGTACGGCGATTACATTGTTAATTGGGTTATTTGGTGAAACGATGTTAGCTGCTCACCAAATTGTCTCGCAAACTGTATCGATTATTTTTATGATTCCGTTGGGAATTTCGGGCGCAGCGACAGCGCGGGTTGGACAGTGGCTTGGACAGGGAAATGTCAGCGCAATCAAACGAACCGGAAATCTTAGTATTGCGATCGCCACGATTATTATGTTCTTGATTACACTCGTACTGATGCTATTTCCTCAGTCGATCGTGGGTTTGTATATTGATGTTCGCAATCCTGATAATGCTGATTTGCTCAATATTGCTGTGCCCATTTTGGGTGTTGTTGCCTTGGGGGTAATTGCTGACGGGATTCAAAAAACGGCACTCGGTAATTTACATGGTCTGCAAGATACGAAAATACCGATGGTCTTAGGGATCCTATCTTATTGGGGAATTGGGTTGACGAGCAGCTATATTTTAGGGTTCGTTTTGGGAATGCAGGGCATGGGGTTATGGATTGGCTATTACGTTGGATTAACCCTTGCCTCCGTGATGTTTATCTGGCGATTTTGCCACTTGCTATCCAAACGGATGAAACACAAATACCAATCGATTTTATAGTTCAAAACCCTTTGCGACGATCGAACTCTGAAAAACAATTCCCCATGAGCCATGAATAACCCAAATGAGACAACTCTGTCGAGTCAGATTGAGCAGGACAATTCAACGGACATTCGCCATTTGGCCCGGTTAAGTGATTTCATCTTTGCATTAGCAATGGCCTTAATAGTCATTGCCTTTGATATCCCCGATCAGGTAGAAAATATGACCAATCGGGAGATTAATGCATTTTTGATCTCACAACTTCAGCCTTTGGCAACTTATGCGGTCACATTTGCCTTGATAGCATTTTATTGGATCTCTCATTCTCAACAGTTTAGCTATTTGCGCAGGACGAATGTTACTCACCTTTGGATTTCGGTCATCTACTTAATGGGGCTATTTTTAGTTCCACTCTCGAATGATCTAGTGATGACGTTTCCCCATAATTTTGGTGCAAAACTGTGGTTTAGCTTAAATATTGCGGCGATCGGTTTTGCTTCTTCGATCAGTTGGTGGTATGCAACCCGCGATCGACAGTTGGTGGATGGCAATTTGGATGAATCTACGATTCGATCGGTTCAAGTTAAGATGTTAATTGAACCTGTTTTTGCATTGGTTTCGCTTGGCGTTGCATACTGGAGCCAAACCGCATGGGATTATTCCTGGATAGTACTCCTGTTTGCATATAATCCGTTAGAAAGACTTTTGATTGAAATCATTCGATCGAATGATTTCAATTTAACTCCCTAGGTGCTTGAATGACAATTTTGATGACTCATGCAGAGTATGAATTCATCAACAAGCTAACGTTTGGAGCAGCGGTTTCTAAGAGCTTGATCAGGACTTACGCAAGACCGCTATGGATAGGGTCTAGTCAAGGTAGAGAATACCCCGTACAGTAACTCTATTGCTGAGCGTGATCGACCTTGCATGTCCTTTAGTAAACTCGATTATTGCCAATACTTACTGAGCAGTCAGACAAACTTTACGCTGACTCACTTGGCTGAGCACTTGCAGACAATTAGCCATGACACCATTAATCGCCGCTACTTGCGAGAGGAAAAGCTAGGTGGCGTTGCTGAATAGGAATATGATTTACTGTGGGACGGGCACATCCCCAAATTTAAGGTAGTATGCAACGCCAGCTTTTCCTATTGTGCATCGGAAGAAAGCCCACAAATTTAGAGCCACTCTTGTTTGACATCACAAACAAGAGTGGCTCGATCGACTGTGAAAATTCTCTACAAGTCTCCTTGCTAGTCACGTAGCGAGGAGGCATAGCTACCTGGGGTTGTGTCTAACAATTCTAAGTAGTGGGCTCAATTTTTGGGAACTCATCTGTCCCATGCTTCATGCTGACTTGAGTATCATTAAGTCTCCGTAACATGAGATCGAATTCGTTCAGGAAAGGACCAGAGATGGATATGCAGGCTGATAACGTTCTAGAACTTGCTCATAAAGCTGTGCAGTTTTTTCAGCCGTAATTTTCCATTGGAATTGTTTAACCCATTGTGACCCTTGTTGAATCAGTTGTTTTCGGTAGTTAGAATCTTGATGTAACCATTCGATCGCGTCTGCCATCGTTTTCGGTTGCGTCGGATCAATCAAAATTGCAGCATTTCCTGCTACCTCAGGCAAAGAAGAGGTATTCGAGGTAATTACAGGCGTCCCACAGGCCATGGATTCTAGAACCGGGAACCCGAATCCTTCATAAAATGATGGAAATAGGGTGATATCTGCTGCATTGTAAAGCGTCACTAATTTGGATTGATCAATGTTTTCAAACTGCGTGATCCGATCGCTCAAACCTGCTTGTTCAATATATGCTGTTTGCTCTGCTGTAAACCCATCTCCTACCCGCCAAAGTCGAGCGGGAATACCCCGATCCTGCACTCGTTTCAAAGCTTTTAGAATATTAGAAATATTCTTGCGGACTTGGTTACTGCCCACATGTAACAATACTAATTCCTGCGGATTTGCTAAATGGCGTTGCCGAAAATCATGAACGATCGCGGGATCGATCGATCGGAACTGGTTATTAACTGCGGAATGAATTACGGTGGTACGCTGGTGTGGAATATTCAAGTGCTGAACAACATCCCCTGCTGTATGGGACGAAACACAAAGAACCTGATCCGCACATTTAAGACCATTGGCAGAGTAGCGCCAAGCCATCGCACTCAGTGCAGGTAATCGGGATTCGGCTTGCACCGTTTCTGGATGGGTCAGTGGGACTAGATCATGACAAGTCACCACTACAGGTTTGCCTTGAGCCTGTAACCAGCGCGCAACGTGAGCATGGGTGTGATCAATCACATGAAACATATCACCGGATTGCTCTACAACATCACGAGGATGATTCCAGTAGCGTTCATAATATTTCCGCAAACCTGTTCCCGATCGCCAGTTTCCTGAAGAATGGGGTGCGCATTCGGTGATTTTCCAGTGAGGTCTAATCTGTCTTAAAGATTGGACTAAGTTATCAGCATAAACGTCCATGCTGAAAGAGATCCCCGGCGTTCTGCGGACAATGACTAGCTGCATAGTAGTTTGAGTTAAAAGCTTATTTGGGTTGACATGAATTCATCGATCGTAATAGGCGCTGGTTGTATGGTTGCAACAGCTCAGAAATTACAATCCTTAGGTAGCTGCAATTTGTAGACCGCTGTAAGAGTTACATGATCACAACGCGTATGACTAAAATTTCAGCACGGCAGATGAATAAATTGAATAACCAGAACAACGAATAATTGGAATAAAAGACGGCCAAAAAAATAATGATCAGGGGAATGGTTGTAGAAATGACAAATAGTCAATGAAAGTAATGAATGACGGACTTAGTGAATAATCTAAAGTCAAGCGCTAGTTGTCAGTATATATGCGTAAATTTTGACTGCCTAGGTAATCAGCGAATGGTTTACACAAACTTTATTCTGTTCTTAAGCTAATAAAAGATTGCTGACACATTAAAGTCAGCAGAGACTTCAAGCAGGAGCTTGGTAACTACTCAGGCTGTGGTTTAAGCGACACAGGATTGCCCGAGAACAATCCAACGAGAGCGTCTAAAAGATTGATATTCTGCTTGCGCAAGGTGGATAAATAGCCCCGAATGCGAC
>NZ_JBLZFX010000167.1:0-6417 GCF_050753345.1 Alkalinema pantanalense CENA528
GAGGAGAAACGGCTGGATTCGGTGGAGTAAAGCCTGAAGACATGGGTTCAGTTCGGATAAGCAGGACAGGTTGATCATCCCTCAAAACCTCAATTCGGTCACGAGTACGGGGGGAATAAGCTGATAGCTCACAGTCTATGCAAATCGTCTGTATACAGAGCTACTCTTTAAGATGCGCTTACCCTGGTGCATATACCACACTGTTTCGCTGTATCGGATCAGAACTTGTAGCGAGAATTGATAATAAGGATTGTAGGTGCCTCCCAGTCGCAATGAGACTTAGGGAGGTTGCTGCTTGCATGAATAATTCACGACGGTGACCCGACAAAATAATGATTAGGGCATCCGCGTCTCGATCGTCACCGACTCTTCCGACTAACCAGCAAGCTGTCTTTGCCTGCTCAAGGTCAAGGGTATCAATCCAATCAAGACTGCGCGAGGCGAACCCTAGACTTTCAAGTGCCTCGATCTTAGCTACCGCTTCTGGAAATTGATGCTTGACTTCTTGAAGATTCATAAATCGGTAAATTCTTTAGTTGGCACTGGTTCCGCCGCTTGGAAAGAAATGGCTGAAAACCCTATGATTAGCCGATCCTGAGAATTAAGCCTTTGAATGCTTGTATCCCTGACTGGATAAGGATTTTAGCTTAGATTCCCCATAATGTGGAACCAGGGTCCTTTAGTTTTATCTCACTCTTATTCTAAAGAACTTTGATCTGTAAAAAACTTTCAGTTCTTTGCGTAATATCTGCTCCTAGCCCAGATAGGTCTCTATCTGAAACAAACTCACTCTCAAACATATATAAGGAGATTTTCACTATGAGCTTCACTCGTTTCTTCATTGCCGCCCCGATCGCTTTAGCGACCCTGATTGCACCGATGCTATCGATTTCTAGCCAAGCTCAATCCATTCAATCTCGATCAGACGTACAAGCTGTGCAACAGACAAAAAGGGCCACATTACCCGTGAGAATTTCTGGTTATCTTCCAGATACGAATGGTAACTATAACGTTCCTTGTTCCCAGTTACAGGTCAGCCTGATTGAATTAAAAGACCAGCCCCCGATGCCCGATCGCTTTTCGATCCCCGAAGAAGTGCTCATGGCTTCTGCACCGGCAATCTTTGTTAAAGAGGATGGCACCTGCCAATATGAGCTAACGTTCCGTCAACCCGCCTCAACCGTAAGGTTTGTAAAACCCCGAACTTACGTTGTGAAAGTGAATGGCGGTGGATATCAAGGCAGCTACTTGCACCAAACGCAAACCCCGATCGAAAATGATTCGCTCTTCAATATCCCCGTTGCCCCCATTCCGCCCGTAGCCGTCCCCCGCTAAATTCACCTAAGCCTGCCTTGCAATGATTCACACCCTTCCACACCTTCCCACCTTCCCACACTTTTAAACACAACTTTGGAGACGTTCCACCATGTCCTATCGAGCCTTGATCAAACGTACGATTGGCCTGCCCACCCTCGCCCTCGTCACCACTGTCGGCATCATTGGTTTTGCTCCATCGACGATGCCCGCCCATGCCCAATCCACCGATCGCGATCGACCTACGTTGATCCAAAGCAACGAAATTCAAGGTACCCTTACCCGCCAATCTGACGTTTTCTTTGGGTTTGATGCCAATGCGGGCGATGTCAAAGTTACCATTGACCTCAAACCCTCGACAGGTAGCATTGCCGTTGCTTCTCTCCAGTTCTACGATGACAACAACAATGAGCTGCTTCCTGTCCCCCTCATGCCGACTGCCAATAGCCGCAGCGGCGATCGCAAAACGGTCACCTTGCAAATTCCCCGTCGTCAACGCATTCTCATGCGCCTCACCGAAGGCACAGGCTACGGTGGCAACTATCGAATTAAGCTAGAAGGCGCGATCGATCTGAACCAAGCGAGTGCTGGAAAAATTGTTCCACTGCCAAGTCAAGGCAAACTCCGAGTTGAATTGAAAAATGGAATCGTTCAGGAATTTGACCTCCGCGACATTCAGCAAGCGGTAATCAAACCCTAATCAAGTCATCTAATCCACAATAATTACTTTGAGCGGTTACTTTCATAATTACCCAACTCTTTCGGGCTGACTACCAGGATCAACGTAGCCAGCCCGATTCCTGCTATTGGTGGCACTACAGGAATCCACAAGCCCCGCAGCAGCAAAGCATATCCCCCGAACAAGAAGCCACCACAAAACACTCCAAACATCGCTATCGTTCCCAAAATAGAATGCTTTAGCCAACGGTATTGCACAAAGGAAATCAAACCAATTCCTACGCCTGTCCAACCCAGTATCCAACCAATTTCGTACCCATTTGACCAACTGCGAATTAAAGGCCGTCGATCGAGCACATGATTGAGAAGTTGACTCGTCATGTGGGCTTGAACCACGACGCCTTGTAACTGTGCCTCCGTCGATCGTCCTAACGGTGTCATCCAATAATCTCCCGCACTGGTGGCAATCGTGCCAATCAAAATCACGCGATCTTTAACTAATTCTGGTGCAACTTGCCCGCGTAAAACTTGCATCAAACTAACTTGCTGAAAGGGACGATTGCCACTGCGATAATTTAAAAGGACTTGCCCCCCTCGATCGTCGATCGTTTGATAACCCCCCGTCGGGCGGCGAATATTTGGGATGACGGTTTGACCCAATTGCAACTGACCATCGGGTGTGAATTCTGCTGCTTGGCCTTCCGCATATAAATACTCGATCGCCAATCGCGTTCCAAACCCGTAGGGTGCCAAGCAGGATGATGTAGGATCAGGGTTCATAAACATCAACTGTCGTCGCAAAACACCATCACTGTCAGTGATAAAATCGCTAAACCCCACTCGTTCGATCGGAACATCCGGTGATGATGCAATTCCCGTTTGCTTCAGTTCAGCATCACTATTTTTACAAATGGTAATGAGATTTTCTAATTGTTGCAGTTGTTGTTTGAGCAGTTTCTGCTGGTGACTCGTGTGAAAATCACGATATAAATCCAGTCCGATCGCTCTGGGTTTATAGGACTGCAGCCGTTGCAATAGTTGATTTAATGCCGTATCGGATAGCGAACCTTGCCCCCGATCGGGTTGCGCTTGAATATCTGTTTCATCGATCGTGACTAGCAAAATGCGACGATCGGTCGATTCTGCCGGACGCATTCGCATCATCATATCCCAGGTTTGCAATTCCCACTCTTGCAAAAATCCCAGACTGCGTAAGCCCAACATCACAACCCCAGACAATAATCCCAATCCCACCCGCCCAAGAATTCGCGAGACTCGACGGGGTTTGGGCACAATTGCGGCGGGGATGCGCGGCGTTTCAATGGATGCTTCGGCGGCTAAATTACCTTGGGACAAACTCTGCCAAGTCGGTGGGGTTTGCGCCGGATTTTGGAATAAAACGGGTAACCAGGTGGCGCAGGGAGCTTCATCTTCCAATGCCTGCAATCGCTGCCTTGCCTGCCGCACCGCTAGACTGAGGGAATCCCCTTGGGAAAAATGATTGAGGAAATATTGCAAAAATTTCTGCGCCACCCGATCGGGCACCATCTCCCGCATCACAATCAATTGCGGAATTTTCAACGCCGACAATTCCTGCGCCAATCCCAACCCATCACAGGAATTAAAAATGGCAAGTTCTAATCCCGCTTTCAGGGCGCGTTCCAACGCATATTGCAATTCACTCAAGCTTAAGTGATCCTGTGCGTTAATTGCCAAACTACCTGTCGTGCGATCGGGCTGACTCGAACTATGTCCCGCAAAAAACAGAATATCCCAAGCCTGCTCCCACAAGGCATCACTAAGCTGACTCCGAGATGGCTCTGGCAGCACTAATAATTCAACTTGAGGGAGTTGTCGGAGTAGTTCCAAATCAGTTGTGGTATCAATTCCTTGACTGTTACCAATAATGACTAAAATCCGAACGTCATCCGATCGCTGCTCAATTGGGGCAACCCGATCGAACGATGGCCGACTCAACGCAATTTCCGCTTGGCTATACCGTTGCACAATATCCCAAAGATGCCAGGGCAAACCTTGCACGATCGGATCAGCGGTTTGTAAAACAACTCGCATCGCTTGATCACTCGCCAATTTTTCCAGCCAGGTTTCCCGAATCACCCGAAAAGACTCTGCCATGAGCCATTGCTGAAAGGTCGCTTGAAGTTGTTGAGCCAGCTTTTGACAACCGGAAATGCTAGGGATGCGGGAAACTTGGCTACGATCGATCGAAATCCGAGGCCCATTGACGAGGGTTTGATAGGCCGTTTGCCATTCCCGGTAGAGCCGCGACAATTGAGGATTTGCAGGGAGTTTTCCGGTCACTTCGGTCGTAATCGTCCGCCCCGCCTCCGCGATTTGCAACACTACGGGAAACCCCTGCTCCCAACTGCCTTCGGTAAACTTGAGGACAACGAATGCAACCATTAGATTTCAAAAATTTCCACCGCTAGATTTCACAAGCTAGATTTCAAAGATTTCCACCATAGTCTCATCCTGCCAACTCAATTTCACTCCAAAAACCTCTCCCCGCTCACCTTCAAATATAAATTGCAATCCCCGATCGTGATTACCTGCAACCTGCTCCAGCAAAACATGATCTGCCTCATCCAAAACTTGTAGAAGTAAACCCTGGGGAAGATTGTCATTCGGATCGATCGCGAAAACTTGGATGCGTATCCTGACTGCTTCCGGTAATTCTGCAAGACCCGCAACGAGCAACACCTGAATTTCTCCCCGTTGAAAATCCACCCGCTTCGCCTGAGTGACAAATTCAACCGCATCAGGATCTTGATGATCCCGACGCACTACATAGGCTGGCACCATTTGTGCGGGTGATAATAACGATTCGATCGATTGCCAACCACTTTCTACGAATTGATCTAATTGTTCTAATTGGGCTTCTAACCATTGTGTTAATTTGGTTCGTACTGTTGGTTGTGACGCTGTCTGGGTGCGCAATTCAAAGAGATGGGTCAACAGATCCTCGATCGTGCCCAATTGACTCAAGGGCCAGTTTTCCTGCGTCACAGTGGGAATAAAACCCAGAATCAACCCTTCTTGTTTGACATCTGGATCAAGATGGACAACCACATAACCAATGCGATCGTGCCAAACATCGGCAGGGATATAACAATCAGAGGTTAAATCAGTGACAGGCCGACATTCCAAGCGACCCACCCCAGGAATGACTAAATCCGCAACATTGCTACAGAGCTGAGTTACGGCATTCCAGCTATCCCCTTCAGAGAGAGCCGTCTCAATCCCCATCAAATTCAAATAGTCTGCCACCACTTGAACGGCTAAAGCATTATGGCGAACTTGATCACGTTTGACACCAGCTGGTTGAGCCCCTGCAAAGCGATCGGCAATCGCTAAAGCTACCTCAGTTAATGGCATCGGTAAGGCAGTTTCATCAAAATACTGGGCATCCATATCTATTTTCTCCTATGCACTCAATTGCCTTACCACCGTAATAGTTGCCCATTATGAGCTAATCAATATATCCTTCCGCTGACCCAAACTTACGCAAACGGGTCAAACATTGTCGCTGATAAAAACTGCTCAAGGTCGAAACCGACACCTTAAATTCCGTCGCCAATTCCTGCCAACTGCTCTCCGGTGGCAGCCGCCGCAAAATCAACAGTTGGCAATTTACTTGGGGATGTCCTTCAATGTGAACCTGTCGTAACTCCCCCGTTGCATCCGCAGTGGCCCATGCCTGCACAGCTTCAAGAATGGGTGGAATGCTTTCTGGTGCGGGCAAATGATCGATCGGGTCAACCACATCGCCATCACCGCCCGATCGCTCCACTCTGGCATAGGTTGATGCGGTTCGCAGCTTGTGTTGCTGCACTTGGGTAAAGCCGTCTTGGAGCCGTCGTTTGAGATAATAGTTCAGCCAGGTAACAACGGTTCCGCGTTCTGGGTTATAGGCTTCTCCCGTCCCTACCTCACAAATGTTCTGGCAGAAAAAGACCCAAGTCTGCTGCAATGCATCTTGATAGTACGGCACTGATTCTCGCCATAACCGGGGGGCAATCAACCGAATCCCTTTGGTTAAATATTGCTGTCGCGCTAGACTACCCGGTGGATGACTGCAAGCAATTTGAATTAACGACTCGATGTTATCTGCTGTTGGCATAAATTATTTTAGAATATTTTAGTTTTACTGAGCATTAATTAAGGGAACAGCGCATCAATAAAATCCCAATTGGGAGGGGTAGGAGAGTAAAAGGTTAGGAGGGTAGGGGAATGAAGAGGGGATATTATTTCTTTGCAAATCCCTAAGCATTTACTAGACCTCCTGCATGAATAGTGGAGTGATGTGCCAGTTAGAGCAGGAGGTAGGAGAATAAGAATGTTGCCCTCAACATTTCTGTGGAGAGAAGATGAGCTACCAAGACCTTGAGTCGCTGTCGGATGGTG
>NZ_JBLZFX010000168.1:0-6416 GCF_050753345.1 Alkalinema pantanalense CENA528
CACCATCCGACAGCGACTCAAGGTCTTGGTAGCTCATCTTCTCTCCACAGAAATGTTGAGGGCAACATTCTTATTCTCCTACCTCCTGCTCTAACTGGCACATCACTCCACTATTCATGCAGGAGGTCTAGTTAATTAACTGGCTGAAAAGCAAACTTAAGAGTCCAGTCTTCAGGCTTGAGTCATGGAGTTTAAGTTGCGGTATCGGATAGATCTTGGGTGGGCGGCTCATCATCAAGTGCCATCAGAGCATCATCAGCAAACTCTAGATTAAAAGCAACATCTTGGTGAGACTTGAGTTGAGAAAAAATGCGGTAGGCATCTAGATTCTGTTCTGTGGATGCGGTAATTTCATCAATTCGATCCCCAGCCATGCGAATCAGATTGTATTGAACATTCTCGGCATAAATGGTGAAGGTAACGTTAAAAATTTCCAGAAAGTTAACGACCCAACGACAATCTTCTTCCGGAAAGTTTTCGTAGTAGCGAATCAGATCAGCAATTCGAGTCTCTAGATACACTCGCGAGTTGCGGGACACTAAAACTAATTTGAGGAGTGCAATCACAAGAGTCATAGGATTGCCTTGGGATAAGAGCAAGGCAAACAGCGAAGAAGGCTCTTTGTGGGTTTCTGTGGTGAGGTAATCAATCACTCGATTGCAGGTGCGTAAAAGCATCGCATCGGTTAGCGGTTCGTCATGGTGTTCCTCGTAGAGAGGATTTAACTTTTCCGTGAGGCGAGTTTGCAACATGCGGGAAAAGTCATTGGATTCGATCGAAAAAACTAAATACTTTTTCAGACTTAACTTAAACTCTCGATAGCTAACTTGGCGAACCTGATTGAGAAAAATATTGGCAAGGTTGGGGTAACTGTAAGATCCCCGTTTTGCGACGATCGTTTTAATGAGGCGTAGAACATCGTCTCCCAGAACCGTGGGATTTTTCAGGGGGCGATCAGTCGGTTGTTTTGCCTGTGATCGAGCGACATACATTGCCAACTCAAACTTAAACTGATCACGCAGTTGTTGAGCCATTGCTCGAGCCGCTTCCCGCTGTTCAATGGGGTTGCTCAGATCAACGTACTGGGGGACTAGAAGATAGGCAGTATAGCGTTTGACCCAAGGGCCGTCTTGGTCTGCCTGTTGGGGATCGTACCTTGAGGCAAAGAGCTTCAGGTCAGTATAATCCTGGCTATGGCGAAAATTGTCAACCCAATATCTGAGACGCCCTAATGTTGGCGAAATAGTGTCCCTTGGGAACTGTTCTTGAAAGGCTTCGATTAAATCTTGGATGGCTCGATAACGTCTTGCTGCATCCCAGTTGTTGACCAAGATATAGCAAGACCGCTTAATGGTATTGCGGAATTCCTCTTCATTGTTACTCAGCACAATGTCGTAGAGCGCATTAATGGCCGAGGCGCTCACTGAATCGACGTGGTATAGAAAAAGCCGCTTGAACTCAAGCAAAACTTCTTCCGGTGGCCACTTTCGGACAATTTCTAGCAGGAACTGATAAATCGTTTGCTGAGCAAGCTGGATGGTGCGCTCTGACTGAGTTAGTTTTTCAGGCCAGACATCCCGATGCCCATTCGGAAGAACATCCCCAATCATTCGGCGACTCAACGCTGTGGCTTGCGGTTCTAGAGATAACAACTACATCAAACTAGGATATTTCCCAGTTATGTAGGGCATTGAATACGATCGTGATCCGGCAACAAAATTAGTTTTGATTTGGCCAGAACAACTACAGCATGAAGGCACGCATTTCCGGTCAATTCCCTGAATACTTCTCAAAGATAGCTTAGTGAGTGAGAAAACTCATACTGTAAAAGGTGGATTTTTCTCCCAATACGCTGAGAGAACTGGATTTTTCGTGAGATAAGACGATCGATAAATTGAGGTATCCCAAAGCCAATATTAAGTTACTTCACCAATAAGTTGAATAGCCTTAATTAACGTAGAGAGTTCAACTCAATATCGGATCGTTTTGAGGCGTAAACAGTAGAATCACCCAAATTGACTAACCCTAGGAAAGTTTTCTAAACTTAATTATTCTTAATCACTAAAATCACCCATTGCGACTGTGCAAAAAACAATCACGCAATGAGCGATGAATGAACTTCGCTGACTGAGCAGAATCAGATGAGTGAGCAAAATCAGACATTCACTGAATAGATGGGGGCAGAGGGACTTGAACCCTCACGACCTTGCGGTCAACGGATTTTAAGTCCGTAGCGTCTACCATTCCGCCATGCCCCCATGAGGTTGGGGTGAGGAAAAATCCTCTTTACCTATTCCACCATCAATTGCGCTGACTGGCAACCTGTTTCACTGGATAACCTGTTTCACTGGATAACCTAAGAAACCTTGATGGACTCAGACTATATTAGCCTGCCTTCCACAGGATAATATGACATTAAGACTTTTTAACGGATTGCAACAGGTTACCTATGGAAGTCGCTCTACTCTATTTGGTCTTGGGGGGTGCTTACCTCTTAGTTCTACCCTTGACGCTTTACTTCTACTTAAAGGCACGCTGGTACGTGGCAAGCTCTGTGGAACGGGTTTTGATGTATTTCCTGGTGTTCCTTTGCTTCCCAGGAATGTTAGTCTTGGCTCCCTTCCTGAATTTTCGTCCCAAGCGCCGGGAAATTGGGGCTTAGACTCCGATCGAACTACGCCGTTGGGACAACGAATTGTGCTGACAGCTTGGTCTGACGGATGGTCACAAGTAGATTAGGCAACGACACTAGGCAGCAAAACCATGCGACGAATTGATGTACTTGCGATCGGGTTAGGCATTTTTGTGGCCGGGGGCGTTGCCTATGTTGGTTTCCAGTGGCTCGGTTTGGATGATATTAATGCCGGGATCTGGAGTCAGTTTCTGTTGGTACTGGTCGTCATTGGCTGGCTAACGACTTATCTAGTCAGGGCTGTGACCCAGAAGATGACCTATAACCAGCAGTTAAAAGATTATGAAGATGCTGTTCTCCAAAAGCGGCTAGAAGAACTCACGCCGGAGGAACTGGCCCAATTGCAAGCGGAGGTGGAGCAAGAACGGCAAGCAAGTTCATCGTCCCAACACTAGCGTTGAGGGTGGAGAATTTCTCGGTTGGCCAGTTTCTCTGTCCCCCTCTTCCTGTACGCTGTACCGTTGTAGCTTGTCCCTTGAAGGTTCGATGACTTCCATTTCCCAGTGTTTTGAGCAACTGCGCGATCGCGCCCAATGTGCCCTGATTCCGTTCATTACGGCTGGAGATCCAGATTTAGCGACTACCGCTGAAGCATTACGGATTCTGGATCGATCGGGGGCGGATCTCATTGAGTTAGGGGTGCCCTATTCGGACCCGTTGGCAGATGGACCCGTGATTCAAGCCGCTGCAACTCGGGCATTGGCCAATGGTATTAAGCTGGATGATGTCTTAGGGATGTTGAAGCAAGTCATCCCTAGTCTCAACGCGCCGATCGTTCTTTTTACCTACTACAACCCAATCTTGAATCGGGGCATTGAAGCCTTTCTCCAGGAAATTGCAGCCATTGGGGTCAAGGGCTTAGTGGTACCCGACTTACCGTTGGAAGAGGCCGATGCGCTACTTAAGCCAGCGGCGGCGGCGGGTATTGAAGTCACGTTGTTGGTTGCGCCCACCAGTCCTGCAGATCGCATTGCAACGATCGCCCAGCAATCCCAAGGCTTTATCTACCTGGTCAGTACCACAGGGGTGACGGGCATGCGAACACAGTTGCAATCTCGGGTGAAGGATTTGCTGCAAGGGTTGCGGACAGTGACCGATAAGCCTATTGGCGTCGGCTTTGGGATTTCCCAACCGGAACATGCGAAACAGGTGATGGAATGGGGCGCTGATGCCGCGATCGTGGGCAGTGCTTTCGTCAAACGTTTAGCAGACAGTGGTTCACCGAAGGAAGGATTAATTGCATTGGAATCTTTCTGTCGGAGTTTAAAAGCTGCTCTAACGGTAGAAGGTTAAGAGGAAGGCGGGATCAGCCGGAGGTTAGGGAACAGCGCATAAATCAAATCCCAATTGGGTAGGGTTAGGAGAGTAAAAGGGTCGGAGGGTAGGGGAATGAAGAGGGGATATTATTTCTTTGCAAATCTCTTATAGCACTCCGATCTGATTTATGAGCAGACTTCAGCTCAAAGCCTTGAAGCCTCTGGATAGCTCTCTCACGATTCACGTCGGATTGCTATAGTAGCAACGCTAGAGAAGACTGGGAGCTAAGGTTTGCGGGTTTTGAGAGCCTCGATATTGGCTTCCCAGTTCTGGCCATCAAAGGGCACGATCGTAAATTCTTCCAGAACATCCCCGTCCAAACAACGCACGTTGATATCCACTTTATCGGGGTGGGATCGGGGCGTATAAAAGGCGTGGATCCCGCAATGTTTGCAAAATCGATGCTGGGCGGTGTGGGTATTGAAGGTGTAAGTAACGAGACTGTCTTGGCCCGAGAGGAGGGTAAAGCGATCGGGCGACACAATTAGGTGCAGAAATCCTTTTTTACGACAGATGGAACAATTGCAGTCTTCAACAACCCGTTCATCAGCGGTGACTTGCACTGCAAACTGCACAGCGCCGCAATGACAACTGCCGTTATAGGTTGTGAATTCGTTAGTGTTTAATTCGTTAGTTTTGAATTCATCGGTCATGACTCTTGCCCCCGCAAGAATACACTCATGGGCGAGGGCGTAGAATCTGACGGCCCATGGCCCCATGATTCATCACGCCCATCATCAACCCATTTTGAATTCATCGGTCATGACTCTTGCCCCCGCAAGAATACACTCATGGGCGAGGGCGTAGAATCTGACGGCCCATGGCCCCATGATTCATCACGCCCATCATCAACCCATTTTGAATTCATCGGTCATGACTCTTGCCCCCGCAAGAATACACTCATGGGCGAGGGCGTAGAATCTGACGGCCCATGGCCCCATGATTCATCACGCCCATCATCAACCCATCATGAATTGCTGGTTGAGCAACGCTTGAGAAACTCGTTCTCCAGCAATTGGCCTTGGTCAATCTTGCTAGTCGATCGCTGGCGGTAATCGCGTTAGTCGATCGCCACTTCTCCGATAAAGACCCTTTCCGCAGGGCCGGTCATGAAGATGCGATCGTCAGCAGCCCATTCAATTTGTAATGGCCCACCGGGCAGTTCGATCGTAGCTTTGCGATCGCTCTTGTCATTCAGCACAGCGGCTACCAATGATGCGCAGGCTCCCGTTCCACAGGCCAAGGTGATCCCCGCACCCCGTTCCCAGACCCGCATTTTCAGATAACCCCGATCGACCACTTCAATGAATTCAGTATTGGTGCGTTGGGGAAAGACGGAGTGGTACTCAAACTGGGGGCCGACTTTTTCCAAATCGATCGCGGCCACATCCTCCACAAAAGTAATGCAGTGGGGGTTGCCCATGCTGACGGTGGTAACGGCCCAGGTTTGTCCAGCCACTTCGAGGGGAACGGCCATCGCTTGGGCCTCGGCTGCGGCCAGCGTTGTCGGAATTTCTCCCGCCAGCAGCCGAGGTTTCCCCATATCCACGGTAATTTGGCCGTCGGCTTCCAGCTTCGGTGTGATTAATCCAGCTAGGGTGTGGATTGTATAAATTGATCTGGCTGCATCGCCTTCTAAATCCGCTAGAAACCTTGCCATACAGCGGATCCCATTACCGCACATTTCCGGCTCCGAGCCGTCGGAGTTGAAAATCCGCATGGTGTAATCGGTGCCATTTTGCCCAGGGAGCGCAAAAATGACGCCATCCGCACCAATGCCAAAATGCCGATCGCAGAGTTTTTCAGCCTGCTCAGGCGTCAAAATAGGATCCGTACTGTGGCGGTTGTCCACCAAAATAAAATCGTTACCGAGGCCGTGGTACTTGCTAAATTGCAGGTTCATGGGTCGAAAGGTCAAGAGATGGGTAGACTGAAGGCAAGCGAAGATACGCTAGAAGAACCAGATTAGCCCCAGGGAGCACAAAAACAAAATGGCGCTGGAATTAGAAACTGGATTACCAAGCATTCGCCAAGTCCAAAATTTGATCAAAGATGGCAATGACGTTGAGTTTAAGTTAGTGACCGGGGATCTGCTCTCCGGCAAAATTCGCTGGCAGGATCCCCATTGTATCTGCCTCGTTGATCAGTACGATCAGCCGACGATCGTTTGGCGACAGGCAATCGCCTATATGAAGCCCAGAGCTTAGGATACAGACCGCAATTATTTTGAGTAATTCGTTGATAAAAGCAGTAGGGGAACTAGTTTGCCTTACTGTTTTCTGTTTCTAGTGAGTGGTTGCTAGTGGAGTGTCAGGATTAATTTTGTGAGTTTGAGCGAGAATGGATTTAGGATCTGATTGGTTCTGAAATCCACTCTTGTAGGAATATCGTATGGGCAAAGTGTACA
>NZ_JBLZFX010000169.1:0-5985 GCF_050753345.1 Alkalinema pantanalense CENA528
GGAATGGGGAGTGGGGAGTGGGGAAATAACTGATTCTTTACTTACTTAGTTAATCAATTAGTTGAAAGGATATCTCAGATGATTCATTCAGAAACAAGATTACAACCATCCAGAAACCTCGTTCGTCGGTTGTCTGTTGCTGTAGTGTCGGCGATCGCGCTTAGCCTGGGAAGTTGTGCCACGAATGCACCCACTACAAACTCGGATTCACAAGCACAATCGTCGCCGGCGGCGACAGCAGATGAGTTGCAGGTGGTGACAACGTTCTTGCCGATGACTCAGTTTACAAAAGCGGTGGCGGGCGATCGGGCAGAGGTGACTCAACTGTTACCTGCCAATGTCGGTCCCCATGACTATCAGGCAAAACCAGAAGATGCTCAGAGATTGGCGAAAGCTGATGTGTTGGTGCAGAACGGGCTAGAGATGGAGGAGTTTCTGGAGGATCTGGTTAAAAATGCAGGGAATGCCAACCTGAAGGTGATTGATTCCAGTCAGGGTGTCCAGACCATTACGACAGAATCGATCGAAGGGGAAGCCCATGACCATGATCACGAGCATGGAGCAAATGAAAAAGCAGAAGCTGGACATGGACATGATCATGGAAAATACAATCCTCATATCTGGCTGGATCCAAAGCGGGCAATTCGACAGGTCGAAAACATTCGGGATGGACTAATTGCGGCTGATCCAGCAGGGAAAGAAATTTATACCGCTAATGCAGCCGCCTACGTTCAGAAGTTACGGGATTTGGATGCCGAAACCACAAAACGGCTGCAACCCTATGCCGGGAAAACTTTTGTTGCCTTTCACGACTTTGCGCCCTACTTTGCCCAAAGCTATAACTTGAAGGCAACGTTCTTAGTCGATGTACCAGAAGGTAATCCTTCTCCGGATGATGTGAAACGAGTCATGGATACGGTGCAAACAACCAATCTAAAAACACTCCTGACCGAACCCCAGAGTGGACAAGATGCGTTTGCATCACTGGCAAAGGATTTGAACGTGCGGGTGAGCACCTTTGACCCACTCGAAACGGGTAGTCCTGAGGCACTCCAACCGGATTATTACCTCACCACCATGCGGCAGAATGTCAATACGTTGGTGACGGCATTTACAGGACAATCAACCCAATCTTTTCTGCCACTCTGGACACCCCAACCTGCCGTTATCCCCCAACGTGTTGGGGTGAGGTTTTAGGAGGCTGGTTTGTCAGACATTGTGTTAGAGATCGAACACTTAACGGTGTATCGAGAAACGTATCCAGCCGTGCAGGATGTCTCGTTTGCGTTAGAAACAGGCACCGATACGGCGATCGTGGGTCCGAATGGCGCAGGTAAAAGTACGCTGGTGCAGGCGATTTTGGGTATTCTGCCCCGACAAACAGGGGATGTTTTTATCCTGGGACAACCTCTGTCTCGTCGCGGTTTTCTCGCGCCTGCTATCCGTCAGCAAATTGCTTATTTGCCGCAAAACTTTCTGTTCGATCGCCGTATTCCCATTACCGTCGAAGAATTGGTGGGATTGGGATGGGATCAATTAGGGTTTCAGGTGCCCTGGAAAGACCACCGCAAACGCCGCCAAGCCATTCGTGAAGCGTTGGCACGGGTCGATGCTGCCCATCTCAAGCATCAGTTAATCAGTGGGCTGTCGGGAGGCGAAACTAAGCGTGTCCTTCTAGCCTACTGTCTGGTTCGTCCCCGTCGTTTGTTGATCCTAGATGAAGCTCCAGCAGGATTAGATGTGCGGGGTGAATCAGAATTCTACCAACTGTTATACCAACTCAAACGGGAGCAGGGTTGGGCAATCCTGCAAATTTCTCATGACTTAGATATGGTGCGCCGAAACTGCGATCGCGTTCTCTGCTTAAACCGCACCTTACTCTGTCAGGGAACTCCAGAAGTTGCCCTCTCCCCTGACAATCTTTCTGCTGCCTACGGGGCTGAATTTGTTCGCTATCGTCATCAGCATTAAGGGGAGTGGGGAAGGTGGAGTAGGGAATCTGTCAAGTTTTTTGAAGGGCGCGGAGGAGGGCGCGGAGCAATTTACCTGTAGATTCACATTGAGTGAGAATGGGTTGAGCTTTGTGATCTGTGATCAATTCAACTCGTACAGCTAGTAAAAGATGGGTTTCCAGTTCCTTTAAAGAACCCTGAGCAATGCGAAGAAACTGAATATATTGATTTCGATATTCTCGTCCATAGCCTTCAGCAATATTGGCTGGGACTGAAACCGCTGCTCTCCGAATTTGTGAAACCATGCCATAAACTTCTTCCTTCGGAAATGTTTTTGTCAACCGATAGCAATTTTCCGCCAACTCCATCCCCTGCTGCCAAACCTCCAAATCCCGATAAGACTGAATCCTCCCAACAGCCATCACCTACACCCCAAAATCCTAAACCTCTCCCCTATTCTTCCCACTCCCCCTTCCCCACTCCCCCTTATGTCTACTGACCTCACCCGCATCATCGAACTGTTCCAGCTTCCCTTTATGCAACGGGCACTATTGGGTGGCATTCTCACCGGGTTAATGGGCGGAATGCTGGGCAGCTTCACGATCCTACGCCAATTGTCTTTCTTCAGTGATGCCTTAGGACATTCAGCTTTGTTGGGTATCAGCATTGGCTTACTGATTGGCATTAATCCATCGGTTGTCTTGTTACCCTTTGCCGTTTGCTTTGCCCTGGGAGTCACGTATCTATTAGAACGAACCCGGTTATGGACCGATGCACTGCTGAATATCATCTATTCTTCATCATTGGCGATCGCTGTCATTGTCCTCAGCTTTGTTGGACAGTACAAAGGTGGACTGAATAACCTGCTGTTTGGCGATATTCTCGCAGTACGAGAACTGGATTTAGTCTTGAGCAGTTTGTTATTAATCGTCTGCACGGTGTTTATTGGATTAACCTTGCGAACGCAAATGTTGTTGACCCTGCATGAACCGTTGGCGATCGCCCGTGGAGTCTCTGTATCCCTTCACCGAACCGCATTTATTGTCTTACTGTCGCTGGTGGTGGGCATCTCGATTAAGGCGATCGGTGTTTTGTTAGTCAGTGCCTTTGTGGTCATTCCTGCCTGTGCCGCCCGATTGCTGAGCCGGACATTCACCAATTATGTGGTGCTATCGGCAGGGTTAGGGGCGTTAAGTGCGGTCATTGGCATGGTAGTTTCTGCGGCGTTCAATTTGCCGTCTGGTCCCAGTATTGTGGCAACCCAGTTAGTGATTTTTCTAACGGCAATGGGGTTGCCTCGTCTCTTGCGAAGCTAGAATGTTCTGGCTGTAAACCGTTGAACACCAGTTTGGATAAAGTTTGACGGCCCGTCATTTGACAACTTCCTTTTCTGCGGGTACTAAGCCTGAATGATGACATCACCGCGATCATCAACCAGTGGACAGGGGCAGACCATCGTTGCATCTGAATCATGGGACTGATGACCTGCATGCTGCCTTTATGGCACTGAAATTAGGGACGAACCTGCAAAAACGGGGTGCTCAGGTGATGCTGGTTTTGACTCTGGAAGGAGTGCGGATTGCGGACAAAAATCAACCCTTGAATTTGCGGTGGGGCAGTAGTCCGATGACGCTAGCCCAACTGTATGATGAATTTGTGGCAGCAGGGGGCAAGGTGATGGTCTGTCCAGCTTGTGCAGAAGCCGCAGGAATAACAGCAAGCAACTTACGATCGGGCGCTCAGTTGGCAAAAGAGAATCAGGATATACCCAGTTTGATTTTGGCAGCAGATAAAATCATGGACTTCTGATTGGTTCTTATTCTTGGGTGAAATAGCGAGGGATGAGACTCTCATCTCCTGCTGAATGGTGGGGATGCTTCAAGCCAAACATTATCTTAAGTCAAGGTGTTTGTTTGAGAATCGGTGGTATTGTTGAAAAATTCGGTTTTGGTGGGGAACAGCCACCAGACGTAAGGGGGAAAGAGCAATGTAAATCTGCCGCTGTCCCGCAACTGTGATAAGAGATTCATCTCTTTAAGTCAGGATGCCCGCCGAATGTGACAGCTTGTTTTGATTGAGAAGTCTGCGAGGTACAGATGAACAGGAAAAACCGTCAATGGTTCAGCCTTGTGATGATGGCGGGGCTGAGTTGTTATTTAGTTGTTGGATCGCCCACGCCTGCCTATGCCATGCATATTATGGAAGGGTTCCTGCCGGTCGGCTGGGCTGTTTTCTGGTGGATCGTGTATCTGCCCTTTCTGTTCTGGGGGCTGCGATCGCTCACTCACATCACCCATCAGCATCCTGAAACCAAACTATTACTCGCATTGGCAGGAGCATTCACCTTTGTCCTCTCTGCCTTGAAAATTCCCTCGGTGACGGGTAGTTGTTCTCACCCGACCGGGACTGGCTTGGGAGCCGTGTTATTTGGTCCAGCCGTGATGTCGGTTTTGGGTGGCCTGGTGTTGTTATTTCAGGCGTTACTGCTGGCACATGGTGGTTTAACTACGCTGGGTGCCAATGCCGTGTCGATGGCAGTTGTGGGTCCTTTCATTGCCTACGGGATTTATCAACTGGTGATGCGTTTCAGCGGCAGGCAAACTCTGGCAATCTTCCTGGCAGCAACCCTGGCAGACCTGATTACCTACGTTGTCACATCCCTGCAACTGGCTCTGGCGTTTCCATCGGCAACCGGAGGCTTCTTCGCCGCCTTTACCAAGTTCGCCACAATTTTTGCTGTGACTCAAATTCCCCTTGCTCTTAGCGAAGGGTTGTTGACGGTGCTGGTATGGAACTGGTTGCAGACCTACAACCGAGAAGAATTGCAAGTCCTGAATATCATGAAGCAGGAGGCATAGGCATGAGCCCAAAAAGTCAACGTTGGAACAACTGGTTACTGGTTGTGGCGGTAGTGGTGCTGGCGATCGCCCCTCTATTTTTAGTGCGCGAAGCGGAGTTTGGCGGAGCCGATGGCGAAGCAGAAGCCGCGATTCAGGAGATCAACCCTAACTATCAGCCTTGGTTCAGCCCTCTGTTTGAACCTGCCAGTGGTGAAATTGAATCGCTGCTGTTTGCCCTGCAAGCCGGACTGGGAGCGGGAGTCATCGGCTATGTAATTGGGCTGTATCGAGGCAGGCATGAGCGACAGGCATCCCAACAACACCCAGAAGTGAGCCAGTCTCCGGAATTCAAGGATTATTAGTTAAATCGATGCATCATCATCTCGATGCCTATGCCTACACCAATCGTCTCCGACCCTTACCCCCCCAACAAAAACTGATCTTTGCGCTGGTGGTTCTGGGGATAGCCCTGATCGCCCACCCTGCCACTCAAGGAGTAATTTTTATCTGGCTCAGCGTATGGACAGTTGGCTATGCTCGAACCCCTTTCAGGGTCTATAGATCGGTACTGGTCGTGATGCTGCTCTTTCTGTTGACCAGCGTTCCAGCATTGGTGTTGGAGATTGTCCCGGTGGATCAACGCGCTCTGATCCAGACGAATTCGTTTGGGGGGCTGGTAGTGGGGAATTGGTATGGTTTTATCAGTCAATCGGGCTTAGTACAGGCGATCGAAGTGGGGATGCGATCGATTGCCTGTACTTCCTGTCTGTTATTCATTCTATTCACCATTCCATTCGCAGAATTGTTGTCAATCTTGCGTCAATGTCGCATCCCTACTGTGTTAATTGATCTGTTGCTACTGATGTATCGATTCATCTTTCTGTTTCTCGATATTTTAACACAACTTCAACTGGCACAACGGGCACGCGGTGGTTATCGCACCCGCCAGCAGTGGATGCACAGTACAGGACTATTAGTCAGTCAATTGATGGTGCGATCGCTGCAACACTACCATCGCTTTTCTCTTGCTCTCGCTTCCCGTGGTTTTAACGGCAATTTTCAAGTCTACTCTAATCCGTCTTATCGTTACTCCAAACGCTATGCGATCGAATCTCTGGTTGGATGTGTGGGATTAGTGATTTTAGATTTTAGATTTTGAATTCTTCTTCACCCCACTCCCCCCTCCCCACTCC
>NZ_JBLZFX010000170.1:0-5884 GCF_050753345.1 Alkalinema pantanalense CENA528
AGATTCAGCATGAGAAGGCTCTGGGCTACTGCTTCACATTATCCATTATTTCCCAACACGTCTATTGGAGCATTTATCCTAGGTGCAGCCATCAAAAAAACAGGGCTTGCAACACGCCTGACAAGCTTCGTGATCAATCGTGCCCAAACGGTTGAAAAGTTATTTTGGCTGATGGCAATCATTATGATTCCACTTTCATTTTTCATCCCTTCAACATCCGGTCGCGCTGCCGTTACTTTACCAATTTTTCGGAACGTGTCTGAAGAATTACGTGATCCTAAAATCACCCGCGCCTTATCTATTCTGATTCCAACAATTATTCTAGTTTCAACAATTGTGTCCCTAGTAGGCGCTGGATCTCATTTAATTGCCAATGAATTGCTCTGGCAGATGACACAACAGCATATATCCTTTGGCCAGTGGGCACTATACGGCCTACCCTTTGGCATAACCGCTAGTTTACTATCCTGTTGGGTTGTGATGAAGTTATTTCTCGATCGACGTCATCTCAAGCGAGTCCTCCACCTGCCAAAGGACGAAAGATCTCAGACACCTTTAACTCGATCGGAGTGGTTGACGCTTGCAATTTCGTCAGGTATGGTTCTGTTTTGGATGACTGAGAATCTCCATGGGTTAAAGCTCGCAACCATTGCGATCTTGGGGGGTGTCCTGCTAGCCATGCCAAAGCTCGGCGTCATCAGTTGGAAAGAGGCGCTCAACTCAGTCTCTTGGAACCTGATTTTATTTGTGAGTTCGGCATTAGTACTTGGTCGATCGTTGGTTCACTCCGGTGCAGCACAGTGGATTATCGATCATACATTTCGTTTGAGTAGCATTACAAATTACGGTTCACATATTGCAATTTTAGCAATTTTCAGTTTGATTTCCTTAACGTCACACCTCTACATGACATCCCATGCAGCCCGTGCAGTTGCCTTAGTTCCTACGATGATTTCCTTTGCAACAACATTAAACCTCAATCCAGTGGCTGTTATGTTTATTGGAACATTAGGAATGGATTATTGCCTAACGATGCCAGTTAGTTCAAAAGCATTACTGGTTTACCAAGATGTTCAACAATCAACATTTTCATCCAAGGACTTATTTCGTCTGAGTCTTGTCATGCTACCGCTTCACTTAGGACTGGTTATCATCTTCTATTACACCTATTGGCAATGGGTTGGACTGCGTTTTTAGGACTCGATTCCTCAAACCCAACAATTTTACCAACTCATCGTCTTGTATCCTTGTATCCTAATCCACAATTTTTTACCAGCCGTTAACTGTTCCCTGCACTGTAATTTTCAGTGCAACCTGTAGCAACCTGAAAAGAATACGCAATCTCTGAGCATCAAATTTCAAAGTACAGTCCCCTTGAACATTAGGAGCATCTTCAATGAGTTTGAATATCCTGATTGCACCCTCTGGTTTTAAGGAAAGTTTGGGCGCTGATGAAGTCGCAGATTGCATTGCAGCAGGAATTATGCGAGTAGTTCCACAGGCTCATATTCGGAAAGCACCTTTAGTGGATGGCGGAGAGGGATTCACTAAGGCATTAGTCAACGCAACCAGTGGAACCATCCATGAAGTGACTGTCATGGGACCGATCGGACAACCTATCCAATCACACTTTGGCTTTTTAGGTGGAATGTCTCAACGAACCGCTGTCTTAGAAATGGCAGCAGCAGCAGGTTTACGTTTAGTTCCTCATGAAGTCCGTGATCCTCAAATCACAACTACTTATGGTGTGGGGCAATTAATTCAAGCGGCTTTAGACTTAGGGGCAGAACGGATTTTAGTGGGTTGTGGAGATTCGGGAACCAATGATGGCGGGGCAGGAATGGCGCAAGCCCTAGGAGTCGAATTACTGGATGGGGATAATCATCCAATCGGTTTGGGAGGACGCGAACTGCATAGACTGAATCGTATTCATCTAGCGAACCGTGATCCTCGCTTGGATCACGTTCAGATTGATGTCGCTTGTAATTGGCAGAATATTCTTTGTGGCCCCCATGGGGTTGCCCGAGTATTTGGGCCACAAAAAGGAGCCTCTCCAGAAATGGTTAATTCATTGGAAGCAGCCCTCGATCGCTATGCTGCGGTCATTCAGCAAGATTTACACTTAAAGGTTCGGGAAATGCCAGGAGGTGGTGCATCTGGGGGCTTGGGGACAGGATTATTTGCTTTGTTAGGAGCCACGCTCTATCCACGTTATGACATTGTGATGGAGTATTTAGAATTCGATCGCTGGTTGCCAGAGAGCGATTTGGTTATTACGGCGGAGGGTTGTATTGATTTTCAAACACCCCGTGGCAAGATTCCCGTAGAAGTTGCTAAGCGTGCCAAACAATATAAGCTACCTGTGATTGCAATCGCAGGCAGTATCGGTAAGGATGCAGAAATCAATATTGAGCACGGGATTGATGCTTTTACAACAATTCTAGAAACACCTTGTCCGTTGTCTGAAGCCATTGAACAAGCACCCAACTTAGTGACAAATGCAGCCGAACGGATGGTACGCATGATTCTTCTCGGCTATAACTTACCCCATGGTGATCATCTCCCGCTGAATCCATCTCAGGAACAAGTGATCGCCGCATAGTGCATAGATGATTCAAATAGTGCATAGATGATTAAATAGGTGATTTTCGATCGCGCAGTTGATCTAAACCGGCCAACAGTAAATCAAGTCCAAGTTCGAAGGTATGTAATCCGTCGTAGCGTTTTGTGATCACTTCCTGGGTGAGCGCATGCATGTAGGGATACTGATCGGGTGGAATCATGGGTAGAAATGCTTGGGCCGTTGTTGCATAATCCTCTGCCGCGATCGGGAAATTCAATTCCTGTAGGGTGAACCCATAGACATGACTGTCGATCGTATTCCAAGCATGATCGGCCATTTCCCAGGAAAAACCCGCTTCCCGCAAACAGCCTAGGGTGGCATCGATATAACGTAGCATGGCAGGGCCAACGTTAATGCGAGAAACCAGGGGTAAAGTAGCCCAAGGATGATTGAGCAAGACCTGATGGGCTGAAATCGCTCGTTTACGCATTTCTGACTGCCAATCTGGGGTGATCTTCGGTAAGACAATTTCTCCCACGACTAAATCGACAATTCCGTCGATTAGGTCATCTTTATTCGCAACGTGGTTATACAGCGACATGGCTTGGACGCCTAATTTCTGCGCCAAATTTCGCATTGACAGCGCTTCTAGACCGTCCTGATCCGCTAATTGCAAGGCGGATTGCAACACCCGATCGCGGCTGAGGGGAAGCGGGGGACTGTTTGTTTGGTTCGGGGTCTGTTTTTTTCGGGACATGGGACAGCGGAAAGGGTAGGAGGGGAGAAGGGGTAGGAGGGGAGAGGGATGATGAGTTTGCTGATACTAAACCGATTATTTCATGAACTTACACCGTATGTTAGATTGAGGAAAATAAACTTACGCTGTAAGTATTGGAGGTTTGTCAATGAAGGCGATCGTGCAGTCGGAATATGGCGCGGCGGATGTGCTTGCGGTGGCTGAAGTGGCGAAGCCTGTCCCTAAGGAAAATGAGGTTTTGGTGAGTATTGCTGCGGCTTCGGTGCATGCGGGAGACTGGCATTTGATGCGGGGTCAGCCGTTTCTCCTGCGATTGATCTATGGGGGATGGCTGAAGCCGAAAATTTCCACGATCGGGACGGATATGGCGGGACGGGTGGAGGCGGTGGGGGCAGCGGTGACGCAGTTCCAACCGGGTGATGAGGTGTTTGGGGATTTGTCGGCTTGTGGGTTTGGGGCGTTTGCGGAGTATGTGGCGGTTCCAGAGACGGCGTTGGGACTGAAGCCGGACAATTTAACCTTGGAGCAGGCCGCAACGGTGCCTGTGTCGGCTTTGGCGGCGCTGCATGGCTTGCGGGATGTGGGACAGGTGCAGCCGGGACAGAAGGTCTTAATTAAAGGGGCGTCGGGGGGAGTGGGTTCCTATGCGGTGCAAATGGCAAAGGCTTGGGGGGCAACGGTGACGGCGCTCTGTAGTCCCCAGAAAATGGCGATGGTGCGATCGTTAGGGGCGGATGAAGTGGTGGATTCCCAGCAAATTCCATGGGCGCAATGGCAGAACCAATATGACTTAATTTTTGATGCGGCGGCCTATCGTCCCTTCGATCGCTTACTTCCGATGCTGAAACCCCAGGGCATTTATGTCATGGTGGGTGGGGATACGTGGCAACTCTTGCGGGCGTTGCTGTTTGGGGGGTGGCTCTCGAAACGCAGTCAACGCCAAGTGAAATGTTTGATGTCTGAGCCGAATCAAGCAGATTTAGCCACGTTGAAAACGATGATTGAAGCGGGACAGGTGCAGCCTATGATCGATCGTCGCTATACCCTCAGTGAGGTGCCTGAAGCCATGCATCGGTTGGAACAGCGGCAGGTACAGGGCAAGGTGGTGATTGTGATTTAAGGTTGTAATTTGATAGGCATCTTCCTTAGGGGTTGCATAAGCTAAAAAATCTTCAAGTTAAGGAGTAAGTAGAAGGGGTAAATTAAATATAATATAGAAGGAGTCTTTTTTCTCTCTAAATATGCCAGCCCCTCTCCGTGTCATTCTCACCCCAGAAGAAGACGAAATGTTGAGTGAACTGAGAGTTGCAACCACCGTTCCTCAACGAACCCGCGACCGTGCTCATATGCTTCGGTTAAACGCTCAAGGCTGGAATGTGCCTGCGATTGCTGAGGTGTTTGATTGTCATGAACACACTGTCCGAGCGACCATCAAACGATGGAATGCTCGGGGGCTATCGGGATTATGGGAAGCCCCCGGACGGGGCGCAAAACGGCGTTGGACCGAAGAAGATATGGAGTTTATCGAAGCCTGTTTGGAAGACCCCAGCCAAACCTACACGAGTGTCCAGATCTCTCGAAAACTGAAGGATGCAGGACTCGTTAACCTGAGTAGTGACCGATTACGAGAGATCATTAAAAAAAAGGCTATCGATGGAAACGAACACGCCATAGCCATCGCAAAAAACAAGACAAGGTACAGCGGGCCATCAAACAAGCAGACCTAGCCATGCTCAAACAATGGGCCAGTCTGGACCTCGTAGATTTGAAATACTTAGATGAATCAGGATTTGCGCTGTGGAGGCCAGTCTGTTACGGGTACAGTCGGATTGGAGAACAAAAATGCCAAGAACAAGCTCTGATCGTTTACGGCAGTCGTCGCATCAGTATTTTAGGGTTATGGGAAGCGGGTAAGGGGTTTGAGTATGGCTTAGTCAAAGGTGGGTTTAAAAGCGATAGTTACATTAAGGTGATGAATTGGATCGCCGAGAAAGCGGCGCAGACCTTAGCAGCCACGGGAAAAATGACAGTGGTGGTTCAGGACAACGGCTCATTACACAAGAGTAAAGTGAGCCAAGCGCAATGGGATAGTTGGGCAGAACAAGGACTGATGATGTTTTTCCTGCCGCCTTATTGCTCAGAGATGAATTTGATTGAGGGGGAGTGGCATCAGTTAAAAGCCCATGAGCTATCGGGCCGGATGTTTGATAATTCCTATGACTTGGCGATGGCAATTATAGCTGGGGTAGAGAACCGCTATCTTTCCAAAGGATACAATGTTGAACGTTTTATATTTAATTCGGCCTAGCTACTTAAAAGGCGGAATTTACGCCAAAAAGGCTGTAGGGGAAATCGGCTAGTGCGACGTTGGTTAATCCTGCGGTGGCCCCCAAAAACTGGACAGGTCGTTAAGCTCTGAAAACTCAAACTGTGATAGGAGTATTTCATGGGCAATAAACGCAAACAGTACAATGCCGACTTCAAAGCCAAAGTAGCCTTAGCAGCAGTGCGAGGAGATAAAACCGTAGCGGAACTGGCCAGCCAGTATGAGCTACACCCAACAG
>NZ_JBLZFX010000171.1:0-5660 GCF_050753345.1 Alkalinema pantanalense CENA528
GCTCCAGACCCTGAACCCACTATGGCTTCATACCGTCAATCGGAACAATCCTTGCAGCGTGAATTCACTGTCCTCAAGCACATTCCGGCTTTCTAGTTTTGTCAGTCAAGCAGGATTACTGGCTTATCCACAGCAAGCAATACAGCAGTTTTATTCAACAACAGTGCTACCTACGCAGCCTTTAACCTCAATGCATTAACGAATGGGACCCAAGCAGAGTGGTTAGCCGCCATTAACAATGTTGCCAACTGGACTTTTGGCAGTTTAACCACACTTCCCACGGGGAGCATTTCCGTCAGTAACGGATCTACTCAACTCCTCCCCGACCTGACGATCGCGCAGTCCGACTCTCCCGACCCGATCGTCATTGGCAATCCGTTAACCTATACGCTCACGGTGAGTAACAGCGGTAATGCCAACGCTTCCGGCGTGGCCGTGCAATATACCCTACCCAGTGGTGTGACCTTTGTGAGTGCGTCGGCTCCTGGTTTTACCGTCGGTTCTCCCGTGGGAGGCGTCCTGACCTTTGCCGATGGCGTTGTGACTGCAGGCGGTAACGCTACAGTGACGATCGTGGTCACCCCCACGGGACTCGGTAGCCTCACGAGCGGCACCGCAATCGTTGATCCGAACAACACGATCGTAGAAGCCAACGAAACCAACAATACTGCTGCGGCCATTACCACGACGGTGATTTCTCCCACTTCGCTGGTCACGATCGCGGCCAGCGATGCCAACGCCGCAGAATCCGGGACGTCCATCAACTCCGGTACCTTCACCTTCAGCCGCACCGGAGATACCAGCGCAGCCTTAACCGTCACCTATACCGTTGGGGGCACCGCCAGCAACACCAACGATTACAACCGTCTATCCGGCTCTGTCGTGATTCCAGCGGGCCAAGCATCCGCGACCGTGGTGATTACGCCAGTTAACGATGCCACGATCGAAGGCAACGAAACTGTCACGCTCACCTTAGTTGACGGAGCCGCCTACGACCTAGGGACAAGTACGAATGCAACCGTGACCATTGCCGACAATACAGCGGGCAGTTTAAAGAAAGTCGGTGGGTTTACGAGCACCAATGGGGCAGAAATTCCGGCCTTTGACCCCGCTAGCGATCGTCTCTTTGTCGTCGCAGGGGAAACCGTTGAAATTTACAGCGTGGGGAACACTGGCGCGCTGACTGCGATCGGGAATTTAATTCCTGGGTTTACCGCTGCTGGCAGCAATATTATTCCCAATAGCGTTGCCGTGAAGAATGGCATTGTCGCGGTGGCCTATGCGGTTCAGAATACCAGTAGCAATGCTCAACAACTGGGACGAGTCAGCTTTTTCAACGCCGCTGACGGCAGCTTTTTGAATGCTGTGGAAGTGGGATATCTCCCGGATATGCTGGTTTTCACGCCCGACGGGAGCAAAGTCTTAACGGCCAATGAAGGAGAACCCAACAGTTACGGACAGGCCAACTCCTTTGATCCAGAAGGCTCCGTGAGCATTATCAACCTAGCCAATGGGGTTACCAATGCTACGGTACAAAGCGCTGGCTTTACCGCCTTCAACAGTCAAATCAATGCTTTAAAAGCCGCAGGGGTAAGAATTTTTGGGCCAGGAGCAACCGTCGCCCAGGATCTGGAACCGGAATACATTACGTTTTCCGGGGATGGCAGCAAAGCCTACGTAACCTTGCAGGAAAACAATGCCCTAGCGATCGTGGATATTGCGACGGCAACTGTGACGGAGATTAAACCTCTAGGCGTCAAGGATCACAACCTGGCAGGTAACGGCATTGACCCCAGCGATCAAGATGGTGGTATCAATATTAAAACTGTGCCTGTGGTTGGGCTCTACCAACCCGACGCGATCGCTAGCTACACCATCAACGGGCAAACCTACTATATCACCGCTAATGAAGGGGATTCCCGCAGCTACACCGGGTTTAACGAGGAAGTGCGCGTCGGTTCCAGCAGTTATGTCCTTGACTCCACGGTCTTTCCCAACGCTGCAACCTTGAAGCAAAATGCCAATTTAGGCCGCTTGCAGCTCACCAATGCCTCCGGGGATCTCGATGGGGATGGGGATTTCGATCGCATTGAAGCCTTCGGGGCCCGATCGTTCTCCATTTGGGACGCTACGGGACAGCAGGTGTTTGACAGTGGGGATCAGTTGGAGCAAATTACAGCCGCCCAAGTTCCCAGTGTGTTTAATTCCGATGGCAGCTTTAGTTCCCTTAACTTCGATACGCGCAGTGACAACAAAGGCCCGGAGCCTGAGGGGGTGGTCATTGGCGAAGTTAACAACCGTTTCTATGCCTTCATTGGCCTGGAACGGACGGGCGATGTGGTGGTCTACGACGTCACCAATCCCACCAAGCCGCAGTTGATTGAATACATCAATACCCCAGAAGACGTTGCCGTGGAAGGCTTAACCTTCATTGCTGCCACGGATAGCCCAACGGGGAAACCTTTGTTAGTGACTGCAAACGAAGTCAGTAAAACAGTGGCCGTCTTTGAATTTACGCCCCCGGTTCGTATCAGTGATATTCAGGGCACCCGGCATGTGTCGGCCTTTAACGGGCAAGCTGTGAGAAACGTCCAGGGCATTGTCACCGCGATCGCGGCCAACGGGTTCTACATCCAAGACCCCACCCCAGACAATAACGAAGCCACCTCCGAGGGAATTTTCATCTTTACGGGAAGTAACTCCGCTTTGCTGGCGGCGCGGACAGTGGGCGAGGCCGTTCTCGTCAGCGGTACCGTATCGGAATTCCGGCCTGGTGGTAATGCGAACAATCTGACGATTACGCAGATTGGCAATAACAACGCAGTGCAGTCGCTGAGCATTGCCGCTTGGACCAATCCCTCCACCACGACGATCGCCCCCACGGTGCTCGGCAATGGCGGACGGAGAATTCCCACCCAAATTATCAACAATGATGCCCTGAACGGCAACGTTGAAACAGCGGGAACAGTGTTCGATCCCCAACAGGACGGCATTGATTTCTACGAAAGCCTAGAGGGGATGCTGGTGCAGGTGAACACCCCGATCGCCACGTCGCCCACGGCCAATTTTGGCAGTTCTGAGGAGATTTGGGTGCTGGCCGATAATGGCGTCAATGCGACCAACCGCACCAGTCGAGGGGGGAGTTTAATCACCGCTACGGATTTCAATCCCGAGCGGATTCAGATTGATGACTTAATCAACGGAGCCATTACCCTCCCGTCAGTCAATGTGGGAACCCAACTCAGCACTCTCACGGGAGTCGTCAGCTATGACTTCAACAACTACGAAGTTTTAGTTTCCTCCACGCCGACGGTGGTGCAAGCGTCGCCGTTGCAAAAGGAAGTAACTAACCTGGTGGGCAGTAAAAATCAACTGACCTTTGCCACCTTTAATGTGGAAAACTTAGATCCCGGTGATGGTAATGCTAAGTTCAACGCCTTGGCCAACGCGATCGTTAACAACTTGCGCACCCCGGACATTATTAACCTCGAAGAAATTCAGGACAATAACGGGGCTACCAATGATTCGGTAGTCGATGCGAGTCAAACATTCCAGAAGTTAATTGACGCGATCGTGCAAGCGGGCGGCCCCACCTATGAATATCGCCAAATTAACCCGATCGATGACCAAGACGGGGGCGAACCCGGCGGGAATATCCGAGTGGGCTTTTTGTTTAATCCCAGCCGAGGTGTGGGGTTTGTGGAGGGTTCCCTGCAACGGTTGACGGATATGAACTTGGCGGATGGGGATGCCTTTGCCAATAGCCGGAAGCCACTGGTTGGAACGTTTACGTTTAACGGTGAGCAAATCACGGTCATCGGCAATCATTTCAATTCCAAAGGGGGAGATCAACCGTTATTTGGGCCGAATCAGCCGCCTACTTTGAGCAGCGAAGTACAGCGTAACCAGCAGGCTACGATCGTCCAGGATTACGTGCAAAGCTTGCTGAGCAACAATGGAAATGCCAATGTGATCGTGGCAGGGGATTTAAATGACTTTGAATGTTCCAATCCCCTTTCAATTTTGGAAGGTGCTGGTTTGACGACCCTGATCGAGACTTTGCCGGAGAATGAGCGGTATACCTACAATTTCCAAGGTAACGCGCAGACGCTGGATCATATCCTGGCCAGTCAGAATCTCGTTTCTCTCCTGGATGGCGTGGATGTTGTGCATATCAATTCCGAGTTTGCCGATCAGGTCAGCGATCACGATCCCATTCTTGCGGTCTTTAATATTGAGTCCCGTAAAATCTTATTGGGTGGGCTTGGAAAAGACAATCTCAAGGGTGGCAGTGGCAATGACTTTTTCTACGGCGGGAATGGGAGTGACAGCTTGTTTGGCAATCGCGGTAACGATTTTCTCCTCGGCGGGAATGGGAATGATACCCTGTGGGGTGGTAGCGGTAATGATTGCTTGAGTGGTGGCCTAGGGAATGACATCCTGAATGGGGGCGCTGGTCGAGATAGCTTTATTTTGACCCGGTATGGTAATGGCAGAGATACGATTCAGGACTTCACCCCTGGGGATGACTTGATCGGATTGTCCGGTGGTTTAGCCTTTAACCAACTGCGGTTTACCGACATCAATGGCAGCGCTGCGATCCGGTTGGGAACCTCAACGTTAGCGGTGCTACCAGGGGTAACGGCTAATCAATTGGGTGCATCTAATTTCTTTACTGTGTAATGCTCACGGTGTCATCACTACTGTGTCATCACTACTGTGTCATCACTACTGTGTCATCACTACTGTGTCATCACTACTGTGTTGCTCGATAATCCCAGGGCATCACAGTAACGCTTTTACGCTCAATTTGGTTCCCAAAATGCTCTAGCTTTTGTACCCGATCGCGGGGTAGACAAAGGCTAGAGTTTTTTTAGGAACTTCCTTGAATGTAATGGGTCGTGTTAACCCGTTTAAATCTCAGAAAAATCAGCGTAGACAAAAATTGGAACTCGCTTGAAGGCAGGAGTCCCAGCCCGTTCATCCACGGGAGCGCTAAAAATTGCATTCGCTTCTGGATAAAACATCAACGCTGCACCGGGACGCACTGCGCCGTAAATGACCTCAACATTCGTCATTTTTCCGGCATTGCCTTGGACGGTAACCCGTTGGTGTTGCTGAAGATTGATCCGCTCTGCATCCGATCGATGCATCAAAATACAATTACGATGGGGAATACCCCGATATTTATCGCCAATTTGATAGACAACCGTATTGTGCTGGGAATAGCTGCGAACCGTCATAAGCGTTAGTAGCAAACCCTTGGCAGATTCCGGCACCCCCAATTCCTGCGCTGTTGGCAAAGTCAGATCGGGTAGAGGTGTGGTGGCCATCATCGCTTTACCCGAGGGCGTGGAAAACTTCGGTTCCGTTAAAATTCGACCCCCGATCGTAAATTCTTCGTTCGTCTCATCGATCGTGGCAATCTTTTCATAGCCGGAAACCGTTTGGCCAATTAACTGACGAATGTAACGGGTGTCCTGTAACCGTCGCCAATTCACAGGATATTCCCCATGGATGCGAGCCGCTAACTCCGTTAGAAATTGAATTTCAGGAATCACGTCTACATCCTTGAGATGGGTTTCTCCCACATCATTAGACGTGTTGGGAAATAATGGATAATGTGAAGCAGTAGCCCAGAGCCTTCTCATGCTGAATCT
>NZ_JBLZFX010000172.1:0-5460 GCF_050753345.1 Alkalinema pantanalense CENA528
TCTCCATAGAGTTGGCAATACTCATCGACAAAGCGAATCGTTGGTCGAGCTTCTCTGGAGGCGGACATCAGTTGCTAGGCTCTCTAAACTCTACTCTCTCTATTCTAAATTCCTCTGCTTAGAGTGACTGAAGAGGGTTAAAAAAGCGACACCAGTTTCTCAACACTCTTCCCTTAAAGATTGCCTGAGCTGCAACATAGGTATCCTTTAAGTGCTGCTCTAGCGACAGCCCCTTTTCTGGCAATTGTTCAAGCGAGACTTTGCCAGCAATTGCGCCCTTAGCTAATAGTCGCTGCGGCATGACTATCCCTCCTTGCTTTACGATAAACGTTGATAACAGGATTAAACACACCGCAACCGATCCGGCGTTTACCGCCTAACCCATAAATTTGTAGCTTGATGGAATCATCGGGAGTTAAATCAGAAACCACCAAGCTAAATCCAACAATCGTGTAACTCCGCTCTGGCTTCGTAATACGAAGGGTTAAGCGTTTGGGTTCTCCCTTATCATTCGCTGGAATACCCAAGTTTGCCTGAATTCCCAGAGCATTTAACTGGCGTTGAGCAGCATCTAAAAAGGCATCGGGTTCGGTATAGCCTTTGATGGTAACTAACCGGGCCGACAAAGCATCCGTAGGCTGAAGTGTTTGTAGTTCGGGGTTACCAAGTTGGATAGGATAGCCACCAATCGTCAGGGTTTTTCCAGCTAAGGGATAGACTTGTACGATCTCCTCTACAGGCAACCGCAGCAACAATCGTGATCCTTGCAAAAGCTGAATTTTGCCCTGATTATCAGGTTTTCCTGCGATCGTATTAACAGCAAAATACTCAAGCTGTTTCAGGGTTGGTACTTCCGTACAAAGCGCACCATGTAGCTTGTAATTGTGATCTGCTGGTAAGTTAGTTCCCTTAACCGGAAACGATAAGGTAATGATGTTCATGGTTTAGTGATAAATTTGAGCACGCGAGATTTGGCTTGTTGATAAACAAACTGACGCAAATAACCAAGTTTCAAGATCAATAGGGAAAAGCTGAGGTAGGGGACAAGTTTGTCCCCATCACAAAAATAGGGGCTAATCACTCAAATCCGGGCAATTTAAAGAAGCGCGGCGGACAAATTGCCAGAGGAAAACTTCTATGAACCGCTCAATCTCTAGGTCACTTAACCGCCAAAACTCTGGTGGTTGAACGATTCCTCGTTCGCACACAAGTCTTTGTGCGATTTCCATCAGAAAATCACGTCGAGGTGTTAACATAGTTTCCAAATAATAAAATTTAGGTCTTGGGGCGAAATATCCGTTCCAAGATTTTTTATTTTTATCATACCCAGCAGCAAACAGCAATACCCTTGAATGAAATAATTTTTCATTCGTGCATACATAGCTACGTGAATCATCAATCGTCAGAAAATTCTACTTGAAAATCTTGAAGATGTAGGTCGAACTAGAGAAAAGTATCAACGCCTTGCGACATCTGAGGATGAGCAATTGGAATAAGATTCTTATTCGTGCATAATGCTCAACACCAGTTGGTATCAGAGATGGTAGTAGCGTATCACATGGTGGGGATAAAGAAATCGCGCTATACAACCCATATGCATGATCCGCAGGTAGCGTTGCCCTAATTACGCCAAAACTAAGTTCCACATAGGGGCAACCTACGCTACTACCATTTTGCTCTCTTTCACTGATTAGCATCATTCTCTCCTCCAGAATTGCAATAATTATAATGCATATGTTCTATCTCCTCCCGCACCATCTCCACCAACTCCGGTGGACTCTCTACCTTGGCTCCCCTGCCATACCCCAACACCCACCGCTTCATATCATTCATCCCCCGCACCGTCATACAAAGCGTCACCGAGCCGTCATCATGCTCCTTTAACTCCTGACTAGGATGCCACCGCCGTTCCCGAATATAGGGTGCAGTCGCCGCATCAAACCAAATCGCCACCGATCGGGGAACCCCACCCGCCTCATGCTGAAAAATCATCTCTAAATGATCCCGCGCATCAAACGACGGATCAGGCACAAACGACTCCGGCAGCACCACCAGCTTCCGAATCCGATCGACCCGAAACCATCGCACCTCCTGACGCCGATGGCAAAACCCAATCACATAGGGATTTGTTCCCCGATAAATATGGAGTAAATAGGGATCTAACTTGCGCTCCGCCGTAGAATTACTACTCGCCGTGTAATAGGTCATCTCCACTGATTTCTGCGATCGACAAGCATCCTCCAACTGCTGCCACACCTCCGGATTCAGATCAATCCCACCGCCCCCCCGAAAGATAATGCGCTCATCCGCCACCTGTTGCAAATCCACCCAACTCTGCTCCGGCAACCGTTCACTTAGCCGTGCGATCGCCGATCGTAGATCCATGGCATAGGCTGAACCGGAATAGGTTTCCAACATCCGAGCACCCAGCGTCAGGGCAAATAATTCCCCCTTGCTCAAACTGATCGTCGGTAACCGCCACTCCAAATTCGTGTAATGAATCCCTGGGTTCGATTACAGGCAATAGGCGCACCATAGCGATCGCGGAGCAGTTCAATATCCTTGCGAACCGTTCGCTCACTCACCTCCAAAACCGAGGCCATTGCGTCTGCGGTTTGGCGTTGCCCACTCCGTAGCAAACCATCAATATTGAGAAGTCGTTCGAGATGCCGGGACATAACGCTCTGCTGAAACTCTGTGGAAGCTAATTCGCCCCTATCATAGCGACCCAACCCGGAAAAAACGCTTCCGAGATCTCAAGAAAATCGAAAATTTATCGTAGATTACAGAAAAATCACCCAAGTAAGGGAGATTGTCCTTTACAGGAATTTCATCAGGGTAGTTCTTTGTGCCTTTGGGGCAATTGCTGAAGATTGCTCAAGCTTTCGATCGTCGTACCAGGATTCTGTTAATCGCGCTTATATTTGTAGAGTTTGGGATTAAAAGTTCGGTAGAGTCGATCGCGTCAATTAACCAAAACGTTTTGGTTAAAGCAGGTGTGATGCAGTCAATGGAATGAAGAGAATCATGATGCACCGGTTCTCAAAGCAAGAGATTTCACAACAAGAGATTTCACAACAAGAGATTTCACAACCAGTCTAGAAAGATAGCAAATGCATCTTGAGGTGTTATTATCAAACCATGAGTTTTGGTTAAATTAACTACTGTCAAAAGCTAATGCTAACAGCCAAACCGAAATCAAAACGCAGTGATAGCAGCCTGCTGTTTCAGAAATCCCCCAAGATTCTTGCTTTTGCGAATCAAAAAGGTGGTTCAGGGAAATCCACGGGAGCCATTCATGCTGTGGACTGGTTCCTGCAGAACGATCGAACTGCGCTCTTAGTAGATGCCGATGGCCAGCAAAGCTCTTCCGCTTGGGCGAAGGAGTTGGGAATGGATCATCGCGTGCTCAGCGATCCGGAAGCCTTGTTTGATGAGCTTCCCAAATTTACCCAGCAGTATGATGTTGTCGTTGTCGATGGCCCTGGGAACGCCAGTGAAGTTACTAAAGCGATTCTGATTCGATCGGATATGGTGCTAGTTCCCTGCCGCGATTCCATGATTGACTTGGCCAGTACAGGAAAAATCATGCAATTCATTCGGCAAGCCCAGGAAATTAAGCGGGGAGGTCTCGTAGGTGCGATTTACCTCAATGCAGTCAAAGAAAATACCATCCTGCTTCGAGAGGCCAGAGAAGCCCTCAAGCAAGGGATCGTCCCATTACTGAACACAACACTGCCCGATCGACAATGTATTAAAGACGTGCCTGGTCAGGCCAGTACCGTTTTTCGGATGAAAGGAACGCCCTGCAAATCTGCGGCTAAAATCTTCACGCAGCTTTTCACAGAAGCTCTGCAACTCTACGAGGCCCAATCATGAGTACACGTCGTAAACTAAGTGATGCAGTGGCATCTCGGGAAGAACTGAGTTTCGTTTTTGGAACCCCAGAAGTCCAAAAAGAAATTCAGATGGAGTCAAGCAGCACAAACGAACAGGAAATTCCACGGCGGGACATCCTTTGTACATTTAGCTTTGTGCCTGATGGCAAACCTGTACGGCACTATTACGATAGTGAGGAACTTCAGCAGTGGGCAGAACACGACATTAAGCCCAATGGCATTCGATCGGCATTGTGGATTCGCCCCCATCCCACGAAACCCGCAAAATATGAATTAGTGGCAGGACTACGCCGCTACAAAGCCGCCGAAAGTCTGAACTTGCCGACGGTGCCAGTCAAGATCTTTCAATGGGATGACGCGACAGCCTTCCAAGCCGCGATCGCAGAGAATGCCAATCGTCGTGATTTTAGTGCCTTAGAAGAGTTAGACAATACGCTCAGGATTCTAGAAATTCAGCTAGGTTGGGATGCGGCAGATGTGGTGAGCCTGCTCTATCGCATGAATAATGCCGCCAAAGGAACCACTAACCAAAACGTTTTGGTTAGTCCAGAAGCCGAAATTGTCAAGCGATCGTTTGCAACCTTCGGCAAAATAACCTGGCAATCATTTGTTTCGTCCCGCTTACCCCTCTTAAAGAAGCCCAATGACGTTTTGGATGCCATTCGGCAAGGTGAAATTCACTATACCAAGGGGATTGTAATTGCAGGGGTTAAAGATCCGGAACAGCGTCAGGCTTTAATTCAATCTGTAAAACAAGATGGGATGAGTGTTGTTGAAATCAAACGCCAAGTTTCTCTCCTGAATCAAGCGCAAGCTTTAACGATCGAGCAATCTTCTAAACGGAGTCCCAAGCAATCTAGCAGCAAGCCATTATCAGCGGAGCAGTTTAAAAAGCGCCTAACGCAGACTTTGGAGTCTGTTAATAAGCGGAGTGCATTGTGGAAGGATGAACAAAAACTACAAAAGTTAGAGCGGCTTCTGACCCAATTGGAAGGTTTAATCAATTAACCAAAACGTTTTGGTTAATTGGAATCAGTCTGGATTGCTAGATGCTAGGCAAGATGCTGAAAATCCATTGTGAAACCTACAAATTCCTGAATGATAATCTTTGGATCGTTGAGTACATCTTGTCCTACAAAAGAGAGTACTTGTAGGACAAGATGTATTGCAATAAACAGACCTGTGATCAATCTTGCCTGTCGTATTACTTGGGTGATTTATCTTACTTGGGTGATTCATCAGCGATCGGAATGTAGTAGTGATAAGGGATTTTCTAAGAAATAATATCCCCTTCTCCTACCCCTACCCTCCTACTCTTTTACTCTCCTACCCCTACCCAATTGGGATTTTATTTATGCGCTGTTCCCTAACCCCTGCTACCGTTACCTTGCTTGCAATCTCGAACTCTACGATTAGTCCGCTAACCCGCTTCTTAACTTGAGGTCGTGTTAACTTTAGGTCTTGGATGTAGGGGCTTCTTCTCCCAAAGCTCGAAAGAAAGCCTGTTCCGCTGCCACCATCATGGCACGCTTTGCATAGCGCTTAAAACTGCTCTCCGACT
>NZ_JBLZFX010000173.1:0-5309 GCF_050753345.1 Alkalinema pantanalense CENA528
TTGAGTTGGGGAACTTAAGCCTCTCATGAAATGCCCCCTTCAACCATCCCTGTCTCAATTGAGACTTCACCTATAGCAACCCTTTCAACTCTTTTCTGCACCACTAAGGCCCAAATGGTTCGGGCGATCGCGGCACAGATGACCTATGAGGACTTGCCGGAGGATATCCGCGCGGAAGTGGATGCGGTGCGCCAGGAGGCTACCAGCCCAAAGCTGAATGTCGCAGCCGCAGCCACCGACCTACTGCATCAGTGGCGCAGCCGCAGCAGTCCAGCGGCCTAATCCAGTCACCCCTCGGTCAGCAGATTGTAGAGGCGATCTCCTTTGGGGAGGCGTTGCTGTTGGTCGGGGAGCTGGGGTCTGGCATTGAACAATGGCCGGAAGCGATCGCGGCTCACTTTGGTTCAACGTTGCGGGTGGCGATCGCGGTCTATAAGGGCAGTGTCAAGCTGTGGCTGCAAACGGTGGCGAAGGCTTGGGACATTCCCATTGATGATGGCGATGATGAGAAACCCCGTCCCCTAGGGGTCGATCAGCTGTGGGATGAGATTGGGTTGAATGTCAGCGATCGCTATTTGCTGGTCATTCCAGAGGCGCAGCGGCTTCCGGCTTCGGTGCGGTATCGGCTGTTGGATGTTCTAGGGGGTGGCTGTCGAGTCGTGGCGCTGGCTCCGATGAATCCGGGGCGGGATTTCTATTTGGAACTACTAGAGATTGAGTTACCGTTGCCCAGTGAGGCGGAGGTGCGGGCGGCGATGCAGGCGGAGGCGCAGCGGTTGGGGTTGGCCTTGGAGCGATCGCAGTTTGCCGAGCTGGAACCGATCGCGGGTCGCAATCCGAAGCTAGCGCGACGAGCCATCCAGCGGCGACGGTTGGGGCTGGAGCAGCAGCAGGAACATCGGCAGTATGTGGTGATTATGCCGATTCTGATTGCGCTGTTGTTTAGCTTTGCGGTGGTGCGGTTCGTCGGGCTGGGGACGAATAACCGTGGGCTTTACATCACGGGTGGGATTTGTTTGGTGGTGGCGATGGCGCTGAAGCAGTTGGGACAGGTGAAGGGCGCAAGGAAGCGGTTGGGTCAATAGAATAGGGGGGAAGTCAGAGCAGGGACATCCATCTCGCTGCAAATAAGAAAAGCCTAAGCACGGTCAATGCCAAGGCTTTGTCGATCCAATATTTCTTCAGGCACTTTGTCAGTGAAATACCCTGCCCTTACTTTTGCTGATGTGTTTCCGTCTCCGGAAGTACTCTCGATGTCTGTCGTGGTGGACTGTATATGAACAGCGACAGTACTCCGGCAACAACAATCAATCCAAATATCGCGCTCAGTGTGCCTGCTAGCCAGGGAGTCCATTTCACAGCGAGTGATTCCGAGATATTGATTTCAAGCCACCCTTTTTCAGGATGTCCGAGTTTGATCTTGAAACCCTGTGGTTCTGGGGTTTTGAGCGCTTCCCTCGAGGTTGGTTTGCGAAACATGGGTGCCTCCTTTTGGGGCTAGTAGTTATTAGCTGCGCCCTAGGTCACTTGGAACGCAGCGTTACCCGAGTATTCCTACAAAAAAACGTCTGGCTGAGGCAGTTCAGAAGGACTTGTGAGGCAATATTTGTGAGGTATTTTCTGAGTTTCAAGGTTCTTGGTTTTGACTGGGCAATTTAGATAAAGGTATTGCTGCTCAGCTTTTCCCATGATGTCCATCACCCACGCCACGATCGCCGCAGCAGGAGCCACCCTAATTCTCGGTACCGCCCCGAGTTCCTGGTCTTGGGGTTAAGCGCTGTATTTGATGGCGTTTGAGTTGAGGCTAGAGCGGAGACCCAGTGGTCAAGACGCGGTCACAGGAAGCTTTAGGCAACGCAGCCGATGACCTAGAACATACTGGGAAAATCTCGTGAACCGTGCAGTATCCGCAGCACCTCCACACAGTTAGGACGGATGCGATAAAAAATAATGTAATTTCCTTCTACTAGGCACCGCATTCCTGGCATGAGTTCGTCGCGCTGCGTCCCCATTTCTGGATTGTGCCCTAGGCTCTCACAGCGAGCATCGATCCGATCGAGAACCCGATCGGCGGCTTCCACATTGTCGGCACTGATGTAGAACCAAATATCGAGTAGATCCTCATCAGCTAGGACTGTCCGAACAACTGGCATCATGATGATTGCTGCTGACGACGGCGACGACCTTCGGCTTTGAGGTCAGCGATCGAGCGTTGGGAAATTTCGCCGCGATCGGCTTGGTCAATCGCTTGCTGAAGGTCTTGGCGCAGTGCATTCAGCTTCATTTCTTGGAGACTATCTTTGTCTTTGAGCAGACGTAATCCTTCCCGGATGACTTCACTGGCGGATTGATAGAGCCCGCTGTCTACTTTGCTTTGGACGTATTGCTCTAATTCGGCAGTTAGGGAAACGTTCATGGCGAATGTCAAAAATTAGCAATTTCTGTTATTGATTTACTTTAGCATCGGACTCCAACAATGGAATTTTCCGCCCTGCCAATCGAACGTTGCTGACTCAGAGGGCATTCTGGGCTGAATGAGTTTGTCCGTTCATGCCTATGATGTCCATCACCCACGCCACGATCGCCGCCGCAGGAGCCACCCTAATCCTCGGAACCGCCGATCCCTTGGTCTTGGGTTTAGCTGTCTTGGGTTCTCAGTTGCCTGACCTCGACACCACAACCAGCACGATCGGCCAAATCTGCTTCCCGATCGCCAGTTGGATTGAAAATCGCTATCCCCACCGCACCATTACCCATTGCCTGCTAGCCACCGCAGCCCTCACCGCTGCTAGCCTCTCGATCGGCTACGTTCTAGGGGGCAAATGGTCGGAAGCGATCGCCCTTCCCCTGGGGCATCTACTCGCCTGCTTTTCCGACACGTTCACCAAGCAAGGGGTGATGCTGTTTTACCCTTATCCTGCCTGGGCGATCAGCGTCAGTAACCCCCGACGACGGCTGCGGACCGGGGGCGCTGCGGAACTGTGGGTCTTGGCCATAGCCGCGATCGCGTTGGCCTTGGGGATTTATCTTGCCACCGGTGGCGGCATTACCGCGCAGGTGAACCAAACTCTGGGGCTGAAGGATGGCATGGTGGAGCTGTACAACCAAACCGCCGCCAGTCGCCAGGTCTACGCAGATATATTGGGCGTGTGGCAGAGCGATCGCACCCGTGCCGATGGGCGTTATGTGGTGCTAGCGAATGAAGGCAATGACTTTTACCTCTGGCAGAACGGCGGCATCTATCGCACCGGACAGCAACTCATCACGGAACGGCTGACCCTTTCTCCTGGAACCCCTGCCACGACTCGCACCCTAGCCCTGACCCTCGACGATGAAGACCTGGTGTCTCGCCTGGGGCTATTGCTGGCAGAATATCCTAACGCTTTGATCTTGCTATCGGGACAGATCACGATCGACAGTCCAGAACTGTTAACAGCGTTAACAACTGACCCGAGACAGTTTCCGACCATTGAACGCAACACCAACGCGATCAAACTGACCTATCACCCCCTAGAACTCGCGATCGCGCAATTAAAAGACCAGTACGCAACGGGTACAATAACGGTGAAGGTCATGAGTCCGAAACCGTGAGCGCAATCAATCCTGTCAAATAAACAGACTCGGTGAAACTTGGAAATAGTCCCCTAATGCCTTGGCCTGGGCTTTGCTAATAGTGCGTTTGCCGTTGACCACTTCTGAAACGACCCCGCTGGATCCCAGAATGCCGACAAGATCAGCTTGGCGAGTTTCACTGGTTTCCATTAGGTAGGTCAGCATCTCAAGCGGAGAAGCAGCGGGAATGGGATCTACGGTTTGCTCATAGGACTCAATCAGTGTGACGAGTAATTGATAGAGAGCCGTCTCCTCAGGAGTGCAATCGGACTTGAAGTGGAGTCGCTCGGTAATGGCCAAGAGGCGATCGTATTCTTCCTCAGACTCGATCGGTCTAGGAATCGTTTCAGTCAACAGGTCTCGGTAAGCAGCCGTATCAAAAGTAAGGGTCATTTTTCCACCGATCTTTGTCGTATTCAGCGTGGGTCAGCAGGTACTTGTAAAAAACGGTGCCCTGGGAATAGTTGATGCCGACAATCAGTCGGTAGGCATTCCCCTTGATATTGAAGACCGTGAAGTTGCCGACGGCTTCCGCCTCTCGAAAGACCCGTCGCACATCTTCTAGGTTCTGCCAATGGGCTTGCTTGACAACGTTGTACCAGTCTTCGATCGGTCTTTGGACATCGGGGTACCGGGCCGCATCCGATCGGAGTTTTCGGATCGCAATTAAATGCATCTCGGTCTATCCTTCTGTTCCTTGTTTGATAAAGATGCATTGCTTTGATCCTCTCGTTTTGAGAGGGGAATGTCAAGTCTAGGATTGAGGATGTTGTAGCGCTTCTTCTAGCATTAATCGTGATAACGGTGTTGTTGTATTGTTCCCAGCATTGTTGCAGGTGTGATACTTCGTTAATTTAGTTATCTCGGTTAACGCAATCGGGAGGCGGAATTGGGGATTTTAAAGATTCTCAATTGAGGGGGGACGATTCTCAATAGAGTCTCATTTTTGCCTGTATTTTTTGGGGGAAATGGCGGAACCCTTGAATTATCAGTAAAATTGAGTTCGTAAAACAACGAAATAGGAACTGATGCCTAAGGTCGATCGCAATGGTCAAGCTGCCGTCTTACAAGCGGACGATCTCGATCGGGTGTTTGCTCAGTTGACCCAACCCCATCGTTTGATTTTTCAGATTGCTTACTATACTGCTGCGAGAATTGGTGAGGTGGTGCAGCTCCAAGGGGAGGACGTGCTGAAGTCTCACTTGGTCTATCGAGCGCAGAATACTAAGACGAAACGCACCCGCGAGGTGGCGATCGCGCCGCCGTTGCGCAAGTTGTTAGACCAGGCGCAGTTACCCAGGTCGGGCTATCTATTCCCCGGTCGGTTTGGGGGGCATCTGACGACGCGGGCCTGTGATAAGGCGTTGCGGGAGGCGGTGGATTATTTGGGGATTCGGGGAGTGAGTACCCATAGTTTTCGGCGTTCTCTGCTGACGTATTTACATTTTGAGAAGGGGCATAGTCTGCGGACGCTTCAGCAGATTACGCAGCATCAAGATATTGGCAATTTGGCGAAGTATCTGGAGGTTGGCAAGCTGGAGGCTGATGAGGCATTGCGATCTGCCTGGGAGTAGGGGGGAATTGCAATACAACTCTTAAGTAGGAGGGGTAAATTAAATGTAAGATAGAAGGAACTTTTTTCTCTTTAAAATGCCAGCCCCTCTCCGTATCATTCTTAGCCCAGAAGACGATGAAAT
>NZ_JBLZFX010000174.1:0-5244 GCF_050753345.1 Alkalinema pantanalense CENA528
GATGATAATGAGTTCGATTAACTAAAGCATTTGTCAGATCAATCTCTTTTGATCTATGAGATGGCTGAGCTCACGTTACACTTAGAGCTTAACTTTCATTAGATCTTGTCCAAATGCTTGGGTTCACCGCAGAGGGCAGGGCGAGAAATTACTCTATGAGTCGCTTGAGTCACTACCTAATTAATACAAATATTCTCTCAGAACCCCTCTGAGCCGCTTCCAAGTTTCTCCCTTCCAATACACCCCTCAGGATCTCGCCGAGGAACTGGCAGATGCAAACTAGCCAAGTCGTGATGGATGCCTCCCCTGGACTCCCCAAAGTCACCCGATGCGCAAAATTTGTTAGGGAATCCAGACAACCCCCTAAGCCATCGGGCGGATTTTAGAAACCCTTCACAGATTCCTGTCAACCTGTCCCCCTTATTCCCTAAAATAGTTGCGACACTTATGAAGAAATATGACCATCTCTGTCATACTGAATCATAAGTATGAATACCTATTCGTCTCTCTGGGCGAAGAATATTAGGTATTTGGCGGGGGTCTGTCAGAAGTGCTACGACATCACCAACCTACGCCGAACCGATTCCATTTTCGGGCAGGATTTCGGTCGTAACTGTTCAGTATGCTACTTTTGATCGGAGAAAATTCGGTCACGCCCTCTGTTTGACTCAAGTTGACCCAAGTTCGACTTCGTGGATAGCCGTCGTTAAGCGTTAAGTACCCAAAACATCATGGTCGTTGCAACCCAATCTCTGGAAGAACTGTGCATTAATTCGATTCGCTTTTTGGCGATCGATGCGGTTGAAAAAGCAAAATCTGGCCACCCTGGATTGCCCATGGGTGCAGCTCCGATGGCTTTTACACTGTGGGATAAGTTCCTGAAGTTCAATCCCAAGAATCCTAACTGGGTCAACCGCGATCGCTTCGTCCTGTCTGCTGGTCACGGTTCGATGCTGCAATATGCGTTGCTGCACCTGTTTGGTTACGACAGCGTTTCGATCGAAGACATCAAACAGTTCCGTCAGTGGGGCTCCAAGACCCCTGGTCACCCTGAAAACTTTGAAACCGCAGGCATTGAAGTCACCACCGGGCCTCTGGGTCAAGGGATTTGTAATGGCGTCGGCTTGGCCATGGCCGAAGCGCACCTAGCCGCCACCTACAACAAGCCCGACTGCACCCTGATCGACCACTACACCTACGTCATCCTGGGCGACGGTTGCAACATGGAAGGCGTCTCCGGCGAAGCTTGCTCCCTGGCAGGCCACTTGGGTCTGGGTAAGTTGATCGCCCTCTACGATGACAACCACATCTCCATCGACGGCGACACCTCCGTCTCCTTCACCGAAGATGTGGGCAAACGCTTTGAAGCTTACGGCTGGCAAGTCCTGGTTGTGCCCGATGGCGACACCAACCTCGACGCGATCGCCAAGGCCATCGAAGAAGCCAAAGCTTGCACCGACAAGCCGACGATGATCAAAGTTCGCACCACGATCGGCTACGGTTCCCCCAACAAAGCCAACACCGCTGGTGTCCACGGTGCGGCCCTGGGTGGTGACGAAGTCAAACTGACCCGCGAAAACCTGGGCTGGAACTACGACTCATTTGTCGTGCCCGAAGACGCTCGCGCCCACTTCAACAAGTCGATCGAGCGCGGTGCAGCGGCTGAAGCAGAATGGCAGAAAGTCTGGGAAAGCTACAAGAGCAGCTACCCCGAAGCAGCCGCACAGTTCGATCGTCAAATCAACTACCGCCTGCCCGAAGGTTGGGAAAAATGCCTGCCCACCTACACCCCCGAAGACAAACCCCTGGCCACCCGCCAAACTTCGGAAAAAACCCTTAACGCGATCGCCAATGCAGTGCCTGAACTGATCGGTGGTTCCGCTGACCTAACCCACTCCAACCTGACCCAACTGAAGGGCTTTGCCGACTTCCAGAAGGGTTCCTACCACGGTCGTAATCTGCGCTTCGGCGTCCGGGAACACGGCATGGCGGCCATCTGTAACGGGATCTACCTGCACAAGACCGGCTTGATTCCCTACGGTGCAACCTTCCTGGTATTCGTAGACTACATGCGCGGTGCTGTCCGTCTGTCCGCCCTGGCAGAAACCCAAGTCATCTACGTCCTAACCCACGACTCGATCGCCCTAGGTGAAGACGGCCCCACCCACCAACCCGTGGAAACCCTGGCTTCCCTGCGGGCAATGCCTAACCTGCTGACCTTCCGTCCGGCAGATGGGAACGAAACCTCTGGAGCCTACAAGGTGGCTGTGGAGCGTCGGACGACCTCTTCCGTGATGGCGATGTCCCGTCAAGCCCTGCCTCAACTGGCGGGTTCCAGCATCGAAGGCGTGGCACGCGGTGGCTATATCCTGTCTGACAGCGGTGACCTGCCCGACGTGATTCTGATTGCAACGGGTAGCGAAGTTAGCCTCTGTGTTGAAGCTGCCAACAAGCTGCGGGGCGAAGGCCACAAGGTGCGTGTCATCTCCATGCCCTGTGTGGATCTGTTTGAAGAGCAAGACGAAGCTTATCGCAATGCGATTCTGCCCAAGGAAACCAAGAAGCGCCTCGTGGTGGAAGCGGCTTCTAGCTTCGGTTGGCACAAGTACGCTGGAGACGAAGGCGACATCATCAGCATCGATCGCTTTGGCGTCTCGGCTCCCGGTGGCATTGCCATGGAGAAATTCGGCTTCACCGTGGACAACGTTTACAACCGCGCGAAGGCATTGCTCGCTTAGTGGTCAACACAGTGGTCAACACAGTGGTCAACACACAGGTGAGCCCAACCTTGGGGGAAGTTCGATCGCTAGCCGATCGCCCCTGAGCAACCTCTGGTAAAAGATGCCAGGGATTTAACTAGCTGAAAATTATGGGCTTCCCGATCGGGAAGCCTTTTTATTGCAGTGCAGTTTTTTTGTTGATGGTGTGGCGCAATTGTCGTTTTGCATCAGGATTAGACCCATTTCGATCGGTGGATCCCGAGCTACAGTCAGATTTAACGACAATTTTGGTCATAATCGCGGGGAATTGTCTCGAAATGTAAAGCTTCCTCCAGGTAAACGCTATGCGATCGCAACTCAGCAGATACACTGAAGATGGTATGACTCCGTTCTTTGGGACGAATGCCAAGCACCCAACAGACCGTCTTCGTTGCTTGAATGATTATTCCGAACTCAGTACTGGATGATCTATTTGCCGCTCTGCCTCAGGTGCGACCACAGATGTATTTCAAGTCTTCCTTGACAGCGTTGTCCCATGCCATGGAAGACCAAGTGCTGGCGGGTAGTGATAAGCCACTGGTCATTGCTAGTTTTCAGCGAGAACGATTTTACAAACAAGAAGCCCATCGTTACGCTCGCATTGCCGAACGCACTAACCAGGTCTATGTCCTAGCGGCTCCCGAAACGGATTTTGCCAATCGATCGATTGACTACGAGATGGTTGCCTTTGATCCCAGCGATCCATTGAGTCAAGAATGGCATTTAGTGGTGTTGGGGCGTCAATATGCCTGTTGTTTAATTTGTAAAGAAAAATTTCTTACTGATCCTAAAGTCCGTCAGTTTGAACTGCATGTGGATCAATCCCGCCGCTTTGAAGGGATTTGGAGCTTCGATCGGGAAATTGTCTGTAAGGCGGCAGAACTCTTGCTGCAACGCATTATGGCCTACCGCCCGGAATTGGCCACCAAAGTCGGTAAAGCCCTGGGCAAGTTAACTAAAGAAACGGCCAAAGGCTTTAAACCCCCCGTATCCGATCCCTTTGCAGAACGGTTGGTCACCTATCTACAAGTCGGACAATACAAGCTATCTAAAGCCTATCGCGCGATCGCTGAGAAGGAACGCAAAGAACGGCTGGTTAATCTGATGACTACGGCCATTCGTCGATCCCTTGATCCTGCCCAGGTTTTACAAGTTGCCACCCAAGAACTCGGCCAAGTCCTGCAACCCGATCGTTGCTTAATTTATCGCTGTAAGGCGACGGATGTGGTGGTGCGGCTGGAACATGAATTTCTGGATCCGGGTTCCACCGATGCAGAAACGGTGGATGATAGTTCCATTCCGTCGTTGCGGGGAATGGCTTGGGATTTAGCCATGAATCCGGTGTTTGAGCAAGTTGTACAAGTTCAAGAGTCGCTTTACATTGAAGATACTGAGTGCCATCCACTGTTAGAAGCGACTAGCAATGCTGCTAGCCCATTGCAATATCTGCTGCAGACGGGCAAAATTCGCTCGTGGTTAATGGTTCCTGTGCTGTATCAAGATCGGCTGTTGGGGATTGTGGAATTGCATTACTGCGATGCCCATTTACTCCAAAAACATGAACTGGAACTAGTGGATGCGATCGCGGCGCAAATCGGAATTGCCCTAATTCAAGCCGAAGCCTTTGCCAACTTGGAAGATCTCAACCAGCAATTAGAAGCCCTAGAACGCACTCGCAGTAATCTAATTGCCATTACTGGTCACGAATTACGGACACCGCTGTCTACCATTCAAGTATGCCTAGAGAGTTTATCTACTGATCCCACCATGCCAGCGGAACTGCGGCAGGTCATGCTCAGTTCTGCTCTCTCCGATGCGGAACGAATGCGCAAGTTAATTCAAGATTTTCTCACCCTATCTCGATTGGAAAGTGGTCGGGTGGAATGGCGAATGGAACCGCAACCGCTACAGGAATGTGTGGATTTAGCCCTCAGTAGTTTGAAAACTCGCTATGGCAGTAATTTACCGCAAATTACCGTTGAACTTCCCGATGAATTACCGATGGTGCGGGTGGATGGGGAATGGTTGGTGGAAGTGTTGTCTAAACTGTTGGATAATGCTTGTAAGTTTACCGATGCCAATGGAGAAATTCATGTTCAGGCGAAAAATGGAAGCGATCGACAAATGCTGGAAGTGATTGTGGCTGATACAGGCCGAGGCATTGAACCCAATCGACTGGAAAGGGTCTTCGAGCGCTTTTATCAAGAAGAGGGAGCGCTGCGCCGCAGTACGGGTGGGACGGGGCTAGGCTTAGCTATTTGTCGGCAAATTATTGCAGGCTGGGGCGGCAAAATCTGGGCGGAATCAGCAGGCAAAGATCGGGGTAGTCAGTTTCACTTTACGATGCCGATCGCGCGGGTTTCGTAAGTTTAGATAGGTAGGGGAACAGCGTATAAATAAAATCCCAATTGGATAGGGGGTAGGAGAGTAAAAGGGTAGGAGGGTGGGGGGATGAAGAGGGGATATTATTTCTTGGCAAATCCCT
>NZ_JBLZFX010000175.1:0-5155 GCF_050753345.1 Alkalinema pantanalense CENA528
GGGGGATGAAGAGGGGATATTATTTCTTGGCAAACCCCTTAACGCTGTTCTTAACCGATCGAGCGTTGAGCACTGCGCGGCTGGGGCCTCTGCGGCTGGGGCTGCTTCGCGATCGTGGTAACCTTGGGTTGCTTAGGCTTGGGCTGGAGCGCCAGTTCTACACGAGTCATCTGTTGCCGAATCGTTGCAACTGTTTCCGTATCCCCTTCTACTAAATCTAAAGCTTGACGATAGAGCATCAAAGACTGTTTGTGGTTCTTTTGCAGAGAATGAACTTCTGCTAAATTAGCCAACATTCTGCCCCGATCGCTGGGTCGATCCAAGGTTTCATTAACTGACAAGGCTTCTTCGTAATAGTTGATTGCTAATGCGTAGTTTTTGGCATCTTTATAATTTTGTCCTAAACCATTCAGAACAACACTTTCTAATTGCTTTTGTTCCATTTCCCGCATGATTCCCAGTGCTTTTTCATACTGGGTACGCGACTCCGTTAATTTACCTTTTTTCGCAAACCATTCCCCATCTTGGACATAGCTCAATCCTTCATTAAAACGTTCCTGCTGGGTTTGCTGAATGCCAGTCTGGGGTTTGGGGGCAGAGATCGGCGTTTGCAACGGTTGACCGACTTTGTTGAGCGCCATCGGCTGGGTAGTGGTTAGAGCTTGAGCGGTTGGATTTTCTGGGGGAAGCGAAACGAGAGACACGATCGCTCCGGTAGCAACTACCATTGGCAGTGATAAACAAACTAAAGAAGCTTTCAGGAACCCGTTCATAGTGAGAGGTGATGTATCTAGGATGCTACTCCATAGCCCCCGAATGCCTTGACTTATGCAGCTCCCAACGAAAATTCTCTTCCCCCTCCCCCAGGCAAGAAAACTGCCACGGTTCTGCCTAAATTTGCTAGTCTAAAGGCTGGCTTGTCTAATACTTTTGCACTAAACCCAAATTCTCACAGTCTCTATGCCACGTTTTCTGCACATCGCTGATATCCATCTGGGATTTGACCACTACGACAACCGCGATCGCACCAAGGATTTTTACTTGGCGCTGCGGGATGTGGTGCAGAAATATGCTGTGGAGGCGCAGGTCGATTTTGTTGTGATTGCGGGGGATTTATTTGAGCATCGCACTATTCAACCGTCTATTCTCAACCAAGCGAAGGACTGTCTGCTGTTGCTGAAAGACGCCGGAATTCCTGCGATCGCCATTGAAGGCAACCACGATAACCGCCCCTTCGGCACCGTGACCAACTGGCTGAAATATCTGGCCGATGACGAATTACTAATCTTGCTAGAACCGGAAGCGATCGAGGGCCAAGTCGTCTACCAACCCTGGGATCCGGAAACCCTCAGCGGCGGATATATTGATTTACCCTGCGGCGTACGGATCCTTGGATCACAGTGGTATGGTTCCGCTGCGCCCAAAATGATTCCCCTCTTGGCAGAGGCAATTCAATCCCTGTCCCCCTACGAGGGCCCCACCGTCATGCTCCTACACCATGGATTGGAAGGCCAAATCGCTCGATATCAGGGAGCATTACGCTACAACGATTTATTACCGTTACAGAAAGCTGGGGTACGATACCTTGCCCTAGGTCATATTCACAAAAGCTATTGCGAAGAAGACTGGGTGTTTAATCCTGGATCATTAGAAGCAAACAGTATTGAAGAAGTGAACTATCAGCGCGGCGCTTTTCTCGTCACCCTCACTGATGGTGCAATTCAGGCCGAACTCAAAACCGATTATTACCAACGATCGATCGTACGGCTTAAGCTGAAAACAACCGGGCAGGAAACCCCAGAAGATCTAGCAACCCAAGCAATACAGACAGTTGAAGCTGCTATCCAGGCTAAAACAATTCGCCCTCACCTGCACCCGATCGTTGAACTGAGAATAGAAGGCACCGTAGGATTCGATCGGCTCGATCTTGACATACGCCCATTACAAAAACAGTTGCAAGACCTGAGTCAAGCAATGATCTTCCTTCTGCGCTATGACGTAGACTCCACAACCTATGAAACCCCACTGTCCGAGGATGCAAGTCGAATGCAAGTCGAACAGGAGGTATTTATGGATTTACTCAGCGCTCACAATCATTACAAGCAGCAAGCTCCCCACCTCGCACAAGGTTTGATTGAATTAAAAGATTTACAACTGCAAGATCGATCGGAAACTGAACTGTACAACTACATCCAAACTTTACTGACATGAACATTTGCATAAATACTTTCAGCTTCCAAATCGAGCCAATCGAAAGTTTGTAGGAGAATTGAATCTTCCTAACCTTCCCGATCGGTTCAAGAACCCATGGGTTAACCCAACTGCCAAATTAATTTGCATTCAAGTTTGCATCGAATGAGTTCCCAATTCGAACGGGACACAATCTGTATACCAGAGGCTATTTGAATCCAGTCCGTACGTCTATTCCAAGACAGTCGGTGCAGGGTTAGACTTCGGTGCAGGTGTCGATACAGAAGGCAGGATAGACGTTGAGACCGAAATTTCCCCTAGAGCTTTTTGCGTTTTAGCTACTTGAAACTTGGCTCGGCGCTTAGCATAAATATTTTTTAAGTGAGTTTTAACCGTATTTAAGCTGATATCCAGCTTATTAGAAATTTCCTGGTAGCTAAATTGTTGGAGCGACAGTTCCCAAACCTCGGCTTCCCGTTCTGTTAAGCCATATCGTTGTTGCTGGAGCCAACGTTCCTGGAGCGATCGTTCATAACCATCTTCGATAATAACCATTATTAATCTAGAGGCATCTGCCAGTTCCCGATTTTCTGGCTCGATTGTACTGATCCATTGAATCTGTAATCTTAAGTGGGTTGCTTCATGAAGATGGAGTTCTGCCACATAGGGTTTCAAGACAGAAGATTGCTGCGCTAGGAATCGATTACAGGCATCCGTAATCAAATTAGGTAAAACAGTAGGATTATCTTCCAAATGAAGTATTTCTTGGCAAAATGCTTGGGCGCGCGGATTCGCATACAGCAAATGACATCCTTGGGACATCACAAGAATGCCTTGCGGAAATTGTTCTAACACAGACTCAAGAACCTCCCCAATTCCTGGATTCACTGCGTGGGGTGGGTGAATCCAGCTCGACCCAGTGGGAACCCATTCTTCCTCAGCTTGGGGATTCAAAGTCATAGACAGTGGGATATGCATTTTTTAGTGCAAAGGATTTAGTGCTTTTGCGCGATTGTGAAAGGTTAATGGCTGAACATGCAATGAGCAAACTGAAGTCGATCGAATGGAACTGAAGTAAACTGAAGTAAACTGAAGTATTCGTTTAGTCCTCCAGATCTTTGCACAGTTAACGTCAATCCAATGTCATCTCAACAACTACCATGAGACACAACCAATCACTTTTTTCTTGATTAAACCATGACGTAAACAGGTTATCTTTTGCTGATCGGATTGTAGAAACTATTTTTCAGAAGGTTTCTACCCTGATTGTCAGATAGTTAGCCTTAACTTGGATAATTTCTCGATTTAGTGATCACTAATCTAATGGTATTGCAATCCAATCTAGTGGAACTGTGAGGACGTTGGCATCGCTGGAGAGATTCGTGCCGGATGGAACCCAAAAACTTAGATCAGTATTTTCCTTGGAGTCGCCAGAAATATTATGTGTCTGCGCTTCAACGACGGGGTGGACTGACCCTTCGTCGTGCGGAATGCCTAGTTAGACTCTGGGCCTACCTATTATTAAAAGAAGCCCAACATCAGGGACTTTTACCAGAGGCAAGTTTAGCAAACTTGGAACCCCAACAGGACTTTGTGGCCTGTTCTCACCGAGAAGCCGCTGAGCTATTTTATGCCAATCGAGATCGGGGCAGCGATCGGGCCGCAGGATTAATGCTCGATCGTTTGGCCAGCCTTGGAGTATTGGATAAGCGCTTTGATGGCCAAACCCTCTGCCTCAAAATTCGGACAATGCCTGAGCTATTGACGCCAGCCACCGAAGCCCCCCTACCTGAACTCTTTGCTGACGCCTTTAACCCTCGTACAGATGCAGTGCCAGCGGCCCAACTGATGACCCGTGCTTATTCAGAACTGGTTAAAGATCCTGCTGCGACGTCTTATAAGATCACCAAAAATCTACGGGCTTGGGCAGAACAGTATCGACCCTGTATGCGGGTACTCCGACGGGCTGATACGCTGAATCCTGTCGGAATAACAGTTCTCTATCCTGTTACAGGTGGATCAGAGGTTCACTTTTTTTATCCTCCCAGTAAAAGTTTTTTCCTAACCACTGATCGATCTACCGATCCTTTTGCGATGGCAAAAGCTGGGGATTCAACCTGTACCTCTATTTATGTACGAGCATGGATTATTGATCCGCTGTACTTGAGTCGGCAAACTCTGAAACAACTGATTCAAGATACCCAATCTACACTCCATCAAATGAAAGAGGACTTTCCAGCACTCTGTGACCTCTATTCCATGATTATCCATCCTAGTTATGAGGAACTGCGACGGTTAATGGGGTTTGAACGAGTTACTCAGGATAGCCAGCGCCCCTATTTTTGGGTCTATGTGTCGATCGATCGATACCTGAACATCGACGCTGTAGAAATTATCAACACTTTAACCCAGTGAGTTCCTGAATTAACCGAGCCTGATTAACCGAGCCTGATTAACCCAGTAAGTTCCTTCACCGGAGAGTTTCCCCTGGGTCATCACCAGAATGAGTAGACAGCCTGAGCCGAGAAATGATAGAGGCCATTCGATCGGGTTCATCAGCCGATAGGAAGTAATCTTTGTATGCAAATATTTACAACAATCTCAGATTTTTCCTTGAAAATGAGAATTATATTTTCAAGGAAAAATCTACGCATGCCTATGTCAACTCCTGAAAAATACTGAGAAATGAACCTTATCCGTCGATCTAGCTCCCTGTGATGGCTCCACCCCAGAAGATAAAGAAATTTGAATTTCTTAGAATTTACTAGTTTACAAAACGAAATAAATAGAATACATTAGTTAACACAGGCGGCTAAACAGCCTGATTATTGTACTAACGTACTTATTACAGAACCATGACAACAGTACTACAGCGCCGCGAGAGTGCGAACCTGTGGGAACAGTTCTGCAACTGGGTAACCAGCACCAACAACCGGATTTACATCGGTTGGTTCGGCGTCCTGAT
>NZ_JBLZFX010000176.1:0-4984 GCF_050753345.1 Alkalinema pantanalense CENA528
TGTACACTTTGCCCATACGATATTCCTACAAGAGTGGATTTCAGAACCAATCAGATCCTAAATCCATTCTCGCTCAAACTCACAAAATTAATCCTGACACTCCACTAGGGTAATTGCAAAAAAATTAACGGAGAGGCGAATAAATCAAGAAATTAAGATTTTGATAGCTTTTCAGAAGAGCCTTTTGGAAAACCAATCCTTGCGGTTCAGCAACTCTATCTTTAGACATAGCTCGATCGGGAGGCAGAGTTGTTAAGGTACAGGGCGTGGTTATGTAGCCTTGGTGGCTATGTAGCCTTGGTGATTATGTAGTCTGTGTAGTTATGTAGCTTTTGTAGTGATTGACGACTCGTAGCTATCTACTACCTTTACTCATCTACCCTTAAGAGGTTTTCCATGCGACTTTCCACGCTGTCCCCCGGCGATTCTGCACTTTTAACCATGCCTTCCGCAGGCTTGAAACTAGACCCTGTGCTATCCGTTGGGGGGTTTCTGGATCCTATCTTTGGCCCAGGAAAGGCCCAAGCGTTTTTAAGTAATCTCAAATCGGCCAGCGGAACCCTCACCCTGGGAGAAAATGGCGTCGTCACAGGGACGCTAACTAGCCCCACGGGTGAGCTCTTCAACGACACCTTAGATTTGGCCAAGCTAGCCGGTGATTTGACCTCTGGACTGACAACGCTCAATGGCACCCTCAGCCTAGATCAGGGGATTGCCACGACTGATTTGACCTACGATGGGGGGAAACTTACGGGAATCCTCAATTTTTCGGATTTAATCAGCTCCACGATCGTGAATTTGGTCAATAGCTTGGAAGGCACCGTTCCCTTTGCCGATGGCAAGGTCGAGGTGAATACGCCAACGTTAGTCGGCCCCATCACAGGTACGATCGATTTTGGTCGTGGAGCCTTTGTAACGGACTTGCAAACGCCCTTTGGAGATCTCGATTTGACGATCGACTTTGGGGATGATGCCAAAATTCCCGTTGAGGTCGGAGGGATTAGCGGTGTCGTAGATTTGGATCAGGGGGTTGTCAGTTTAGGATCGGGCGGCTTTTTAGGAAATCTGAAGATTCCCCTCACGGCCTTTTCCGGCGATTTTACTTTTTCTCAAGGGAACATCACCCTCGATATTCCTACCCCCTTTGGTGACTTGACGACTAGCTTCGCGACGGGAGCGATCGTGGCAGATAAGGTCAAGGATGCGTTGCAAGGGACGGGGACGATTGTCTTTACCAATGGCGTTGCGGCGATCGATGTGACCGGAGCCTTAGGGACGATTAAAACCAGTCTGGATTTACCCAAGTTAGTGAGTGATGCGGCTAGCTTCTTAGCCCAAAGTCAAGGAACTGTTAATTTTAATCAAGGCATTGTTACAACAACTTTAACCACTCCCACCGGGCCGTTTAGCGCCACCTACGACCTCAATACGATCGCGCTCACCGATTCCTCCCAACCTCCCACCTTGCCCCCAAATCCCAGCCCCACGCCCACACCACCGACTGAACTTCCATCAATCACGCCCATTCCGGGGCTACCGGGTTTCCCAGGAATCTTCTTCTTTGTGTAGGGCTGTTCTACAGAAGGCCCACTCTCCTCGCGATCGGACTCCCTCTTGCCAAACGGTTTATGTTAAAATGCGTGTCAATTATTAATACTGTGTTGGAGAGGCAATCGATTCATGGAAGCTGCAATGCTGTTGGCGAAGCTGCCGGAAGCTTACTCGATCTTCAATCCGCTTGTAGATATCATGCCTGTAATCCCCGTTTTCTTCCTCTTGCTGGCATTTGTATGGCAAGCAGCCGTGGGTTTTCGGTAAACTGATTCCTAGTTTGGAATTCATGCTTGGGGGCCAATCTTGGCCCTTTTTTGTTGCCATATTTTTGTTGCGGTTTTCTTGGGATGATTTAGAAATTCTTGGGCAATGTCTAGAATTTCTTGGGTAACATGGTGGGCACCCATTGGTTTGATGGGGAACTCGTTACGTGGGAACCTGCTATGACATTGACGCGCTGTTCTAAGTTGTTGCCCAAACTGCCGTTGGTCCAGGGATTACCGGGGTGGCGCTCTGTCCTACCTACGACGATCGCCGCGATTGGACTCGGGACGATCGGGTTGTTGTCTGCCCTATCATTGCCCCTGAAACCAGCCTTAGCCATTCCCCAAACGCCCTTGGAAAACCTGAAATCTAGCCGCTTGATCGATTATGAACCGCTGCAACAATTACTGCGGCAGGGGGAATGGGCAGAGGCCAATGAGATGACATCCAATTTGATGCTGCAAGCAGCAGACCAGTTGGAGCAGGGATATTTGGTAGGTCGTGATATTCGATTGTTTCCCTGCCAGGATTTGCTGACGGTGGATAAATTGTGGCGGTACTACAGTAACGATCGCTTTGGGTTCAGTGTCCAGGCGGGTATCTGGATGCGGATGTATGGCAAGAACTACAAGGATTCCCAGCGCTTCGAGGGCAAGGTTGGCTGGCATAAGCAAATTCTGAATGCGGATTTGCGGGCACAACGGGGACATTTACCGTTGCGACCTGCCAGTAATGGCGGTGCGATGGATGCCTGGGGCGGGGGCTGGATTGCGGAAATGCCGAAGCGCTTAAGCGTCTGCCTGAATCCCACGAAAGCTCAACCCCCGAAAGCACAGCCAAGTAAGCCGAAACCCACGAAGCCAAAGCCCACAAGACTTCGCACCTCTAGCAGAAGCGACTCAACCAACCTCACCTGACCGTAATCCTTGCACACCTGATCCAGGCGGGTTTACGCATTAACCCTACAGTAATCGCACAGGCAATTGCCTTGGCGGGAGAGCAGTAACATCAGGAGATTGCAATTGATGAAACCCTCGATCGCATCTACGCCAGACACTGCTTTGCTCAAACTGCTTAGAAAGGCGGTAGCAAAATCGCCCTCATAAATTGCTACCCACCCACAAGCCAACCTACTCAATGGCTAGTCATCACAAACCTGAATTTTATCGAAACCATCCCCCTGAGGATCTGTCACCCATCGACAGGATAAATCGCGTCTAATTTCATCCTGCAAGATCCTACCTGCTTCTTCGCTCTGTTTCCGTCTCTGTTTTTGGACGAGGGTATCATAGGCTTGCTTATCAGCCGATGATAAAGTTGCCCTCCACGCTTCATACTCTTCCCGTGGAGTCGCAAAAACTAGGGGATCAATCCTGGTATGCCATTGCTCATGGGTTTCATTGCTGCGCCTATTCAATAGGCGCTGAATTAATTGATTACCAGGTTTTGCATCCGTCGGGCTATTGCTATCCTTTACCGTAGTCTCAGAACTGCTTGAGTTCCTACTATCGCGAATAATCGTTTGAAATTCTCGGTCAAGGTCTTGTGGACTTTGAGTTACCTGCTTGGGTGAGAAGCCCATGAGGCCCCCTAACAAATTAGCACCAGCCTGCTGCCGAAGAACCTTTTTGGCCCTCTGGATCACCGTATAAAGCTGCCGCTCATCAGGAGAAAGGCTATCTAGAAATTGTTGCTCCTGAGGACTAATCGGGGCTGGTGGCTTCGGCTGACGGGGTGCCTGAGTATTCCTGGGAAAAGGACTAGGAGGAACTTGGTCTGGCATTTGTGAGTCGTTTGTGTCCCTATCCCTTGTAGGTCGCTGGGAAGGGGGCTTAGGTGTGCGCCGCTTTTTTCGCGTCTGACGAACGTTCGGGAGAATATCCTTTAAATCAAGGGCCAGTACGGGTACACCACGATCGTCGATTGCTGTTTTAGAAGATTGCCCCAACGCTGGAAAAGGACTCGCTAGTAGAGTACTTATCACAATTAAACAAATAGCATTCTTACTGTAACGCCGCTCAACTTGAGCTATAACGTCCCCCTTAGGGTGGCGTTGAATCATGCCAGATTGGACTTTCATATGAACTGAAAAAGCTAAATAGTCATTAGATTTAAGTTAGCAGAGAAAATATTTGCTGGGATGTATTAAGACGCACAATCAAATTGTCCGTACACGTGTCCTCAAACCAAGATAGACAAACTCCCTCCTAGGAAAATTGTTAAAATATAGGTCGTTTTCTCCCCCCGATCGCATCGCGAAGCCAAACGCCTCTAGAAACGCTGTAGACCCTATACCAGAATGATCTGCCACCAGATATCGTCCAAGAAATCAATCGCAAAACTCAAAGGAGTCAATCATGACAATCGCGATCGAGCTTCCTAGGGAGAAAATTGCTGAATTTTGTCAAAAATGGCAGGTGACAGAACTCGCCCTATTTGGTTCAAGTTTGCGCGATGACTTTCGCCCCGACAGCGATATTGACATCCTGGTGCAATTTCATCCAGACGCGCACCCCACCTTCAGCACCCTCGACCAGATGGAAGCAGAACTCACCACTCTCTTCGATCGGGCCGTGGATCTAGTCACCCGTCAAGGCATTGAATCCAGTCGGAATTATCTCCGTCGCCGCGAAATTCTTTCCTCAGCCCAGGTGGTTTATGCAACGAGATCTGCAATTTCTGCTTGACATGCTGCAGTCTGCAGAACTAGTTGTCACTTATGTCGGCCAGTGTAAAAAAGCGGAATTTATCAACAACATTCAGCTTCAAGATTCAGTCATTCGCCGACTTCTGGTCATTGCTGAAGCTGCCCGACGAGTTTCAGAAGCGACTCGACAAACCTTACCTGATATTGCTTGGCAAGAAATCAACGGCATGAGAAATCGGCTTGTGCATGAATATGATGATGTCAATCTCAATATTGTCTGGGATGTTATTCAGTCCGAAATACCGCCATTGATTAAAATCTTACAAACCAAAATCCCACCTGAATCTTAAAACGACTAAGGAGATTTCCAGGAACAAATCTACCCAGCAGCAGGTTGAATCAGGATGTCCCATTTGGGTAAATCTGGATTGCGCTGCAAACGAGTTTCAATTTCACGCATCGCTGATTTTGAGAGTGAGATTCCTTTAACATAAGTATTTGGGTTAAACACAACGATGG